>JAFMSB010000062.1:0-779 GCA_017353815.1 Methylocapsa sp.
GGAGGGGACGGCAAAACAGGACGTATTTGGCAGTCTTTCCGCCCCGGCGCCGAAAAATACTGCATCCGGCGCAATCCGCCGGATTTCCTCTTCTAGCTTGCCCCGCCAGGCGGCAAGCGTGACCGATTCCTCAGCCTGCCGCTCCATCGCGGCCCTCAAGGCGGCGGCCATTCCCGCAATGCCGGCAACGTTTTCGGTTCCCGCGCGCGCGCCCCTTTCTTGGCCGCCGCCGCGCAAGAGCGGGGTATTTATGTGGAAAGTATCCGAACTGAGACACAGCGCCCCAATGCCCTGGGGACCGCCGAATTTATGCGCGGATAAGGCGATGGCGTCCGCCCGCAGCTGCCCTGCGGCCCATTCGGCCTTGCCCGCCGCTTGGACGGCATCGCAGACCACGAACCCGCCCGCTTCGTGGACAATCTCCGCCGCGCACGCAACAGGCTGAAGGACCCCTGTCTCATTGTTGGCTGCCTGGATGGCAAGCATGGCCCTCTTTTCCCTTCCCCTCGCGCGCGATAGCGCCGATTTGAGGGAGTTAAGATCGAGCACCCCCTGGGGCGAGAGATCCAAAAGCTCAAAATGGGACGCGCCGAAGCGGTGGCCGGCAAGAACGGCTTGGTGCTCTCCGCCTCCGGCCAAGAGAAGGCCAAAAGGACCTTTGCTCTGCCGGCTCTCTATGCCGGGCGTTAGCGCCAGATTGAGCGCCTCCGTTCCACCCGAGGTGAAGATAACGTTTTTTGGTTCGACCCCGGCAAAAGCAGCGATCGTGGCGCGGGGCT
>JAFMSB010000062.1:789-8042 GCA_017353815.1 Methylocapsa sp.
CCCCCCGCCCGCCCCTCGGCATGCATGGACGAAGCATTGCCGCAATGGTCAAAAGCCAAAGATATGGCTGCCCGCGCCGCTGGATGGAGGGGTGCCGTGGCGTTGTAGTCGAGATAGACGCGTGTGCCTGCCATCATAGAAAAAGCAAGAAATGGGCGGCAAGCAAATCGCAGGATTGCCGTGCCCGCGAACCAAAACGCTTGCAAGGAAATGGGGCTTGCGTGCTAGAAGACCGGTTTGGATCGCCTGGGAATTGACGCGGACGTCCCTTCACGCGCTCTTGGTGCCCCATCGCGGACGCCTTTAGGCGCCGTCAAGCCCGCAAAGTCAAGTGGCATGATAAGGGCCGCGAGGCTGGCGGCCGTAGTGGCGAGCGGCGGTCTTTCCGGCACAATCCCAGTGACCGGCCTGCCCGAGCATAATCATAACGTGGAGTGAAAATGCCCGAGGTCATGTTCGCTGGTCCCGCTGGCCGCATCGAAGGCCGGTTTCATCCATCTTCAATCCGCGGCGCGCCCATCGCAATCATTTTGCACCCGCATCCGCAGTTCGGCGGGACAATGAACAACCAGATTGTCTACAACCTTTACTACACATTCGCCGAGCGCGGATTCTTTGTTCTGCGTTTCAACTTTCGCGGTGTCGGGCGCTCGCTCGGCAGTTTCGATCATGGCCAAGGTGAGCTTTCCGATGCGGCGGCAGCCCTCGATTGGGCTCAGGCCGAAAATCCCGAGGCCCGGTCATGCTGGGTCGCCGGAATCTCCTTCGGCGCGTGGATTGGCATGCAACTCCTGATGCGCCGGCCGGAAATCGAAGGCTTTATCTCAGTCGCGCCGCCCGCGAACCGTTTCGATTTCTCCTTTCTCGCGCCCTGCCCTTCTTCGGGACTCTTCGTGCATGGGGATCAGGACAGGGTCGCGCCTCTCAAGGAGGTCACCGGGCTCATCGAGAAGCTCAAGACACAGAGAGGCATCACAATCGAACATGCGGTCATACCCGGCGCCAATCACTTTTTTGAGAATTGCATCGATTCATTAACGGAGGAGGTCGGGCTTTATCTCGATCGCCGCCTGGGCAATCCGCCGCGGCTGCCGACGCCCACGCGAACCGAGCCCGCCGAACGGCGCTAGCGCGCTTTCCGCTCGGCTGGAATCGGCCAAGCGATAAGAAATCGCGCCAAACCAACAAGCTGGAGCAAATTCTGGCCGCAAAAGTCTGTCAACTTTTGCAGGATTCGCCCTGGGCCGCCGGCATCAGCTAAAGGGCAAACTCAATCTTTGGCACGCTCGACATATGTGCCATCCGCCGTTTGAACGATAATTCGGGTCCCCGGAGAAATATGCGGCGGCACCATTGCGCGCGCCCCATTCGAAAGCCTTGCGGGCTTATAGGATGAGGATGCCGTCTGGCCTTTCATGGCAGGCTCGGTGTCCACGACCTCGAGCGTCACCCGGGCGGGCAATTGAACTGCTACTGCGATGCCGTTGAATATCGAGAGCACGCATGTCATGCCCTCTTGCAGATAGATTGCCTGATCGCCAATGACTTCGGCAGGAACGACAATCTGATCATAGGTCTCCGTATTCATGAAAGTATGGCCGTTGGCGTCTTGATAGAGGTAACTGAAATTGGCATCCTCGACATAGGCCCGCTCGACCTGCTCCGTCGTTTTGTACCGTTCTGCGGTCTTAACCCCATCCGAGAGGCGGCGCATGTCGATCTGGGTCGTGGGCGTCCCTTTCCCCGGATAAAAGCTTTCCGCGCTCAAGACGACATAGAGCTGGCCATCCTCCTTCTCGATAATATTGCCTTTACGAATGGAACTAGCGATGACTTTCACGGGCAACCCTTTATGCAATCATAAGTTTGAGGGGACCAGCTTAATCCGGAGCGCAGCCGGAGCACGAGGCGGCAAATAAGCCATGATCTGCCCTTTCGCCAACTATTTTTGTTCGCGAGGCGGGGCGCTGGCGGGCAAGGAAAATGGCAGGCCGGGCAGCAAACTCCAACGCCAAGCCGGACGAGCTCATGCCACAGATAAACCTGACCTCGCCACACCCCTCTCCTTGGTGGCAGCCGCATGTGCACAAAGACAGGCGGCCTTTCTTGATCGCGCGGGCTAAGATGGCCGCCGCTGCACGCTCCTTTTTCGCTGCCCAGTCCTTTATTGAGGTAGATACTTCGGCCCTTCAGCGGTCTCCAGGTAACGAAGCGCATATCAGTGCATTTCGCACCGAAATCGTTGATGATACAGGGGCTAGCTCCGCCCTTTATTTGCATTCCTCGCCCGAACTCGCAGCCAAGAAACTGGTCGCGGCGGGAGAACAGCGGATTTATTCCTTCGCCCATGTATTCCGGAACCGCGAAAGGGGACGGCTCCATCACCCCGAGTTTACATTGCTCGAGTGGTACCGTGCGGGCGAGCCTTATCAGCGGCTGGTCGAAGATTGCATGGGGTTGCTCGCGCGCGCCGTTGCCGCTGCCGGGAGCCGCGATCTAAGTTTTGGAGGCCATGTCGCCGACCCGTTCGCGGAGCCGGAGATTTTGACCATCGCCGGAGCTTTTGGCCGCTACGCCGGCATTGATCTCATTGCCGCACTCGAAGCCAAGGAAAAGGGCCGGGATTTGCTCGCCGCCGGCGCGCACGCGCACGGCATAAGGGTCGCCGAGGACGACAGCTGGTCGGATATTTTCAGCAAGATAATGGCCGCTAAGATCGAATCCCAATTGGGCCATGGGCGCCCAACGATCCTGATGGATTATCCGGCAAGCGAGGCGGCGCTCGCAAGATTGCAGGACGATACCCGCTTTGCCGAGCGGTTTGAGCTTTATGCCTGCGGCGTTGAGCTTGCCAATGCTTTTGGAGAACTCACCGATCCTCTTGTGCAGCGGCAGCGTTTCGAAGCCGCAATTGCCAAGCGGCTCGAATTATATGGCGATGCCTATCCCATCGATGAAGAATTTTTGCAGGCGCTTGCGATCATGCCCGACACGTGCGGCATAGCGCTAGGCTTCGACAGGCTGGTGATGCTCGCAACAGGCGCTTCTCATATCGAGCAGGTCGTCTGGACGCCCGTCCCGCGGGGCGAAGCCGGCCAATGACGAAGCCTCGCGCTCCCCTGCGCACCGCTTCCCAGCTTGTCGCGGCTGGTCTTGTGCCCGAGCCGCAAAGACTCGCGATCGAGGAGATCGCCGCGACCTACTCGATAGGCATAACTGGGGCGATGATCGATCTCATCGATCGCGCCGATCCCGCCGATCCTATCGCACGCCAGTTCGTCCCAAGCCCAGGCGAGCTTTTGAGCCAGCCGGATGAGACGGAGGATCCAACCGGCGATCAAGCCTTTAGCCCGGTCGATGGCATAGTCCACCGCTACCCCGACCGCGTGCTCCTAAAACTGTCGCATGTCTGCCCGCTTTATTGCCGCTTTTGTTTCCGCCGCGCCTTTGTGGGGAGGGCGGGCTCCTTCCACCTCGGTCCGCAGGCTCTGGCCGCGGCCATCGGCTACATTTCGGATAATCCGGCCATCTGGGAGGTGATCCTGACTGGGGGTGATCCTTTGGCCTTATCGCCGCGGCGGCTCGCGGACATCATGGGGAGGTTTAGGGAAATCTGCCATGTGAGGGTCCTGCGATTGCACACAAGAGTGCCGGTCGCCGAGCCTGCAAAGGTAACCCTTGAACTTGCGCGCATTCTGCTGGCCTCGGGCAAGGCGGTCTATGTCGCCCTGCACGCCAACCACCCGCGCGAATTATCCCAAGCCGCGCGCCGGGCCTGCGCTAGATTTATCGATGCAGGCATACCTATGGTGAGTCAGAGCGTGCTGCTTGCCGGCGTGAATGACGATATCGAGACGCTCGCAGCGCTCATGCGGGCTCTTGTCGAGGCACGAATCAAGCCCTATTATTTGCACCATCTCGATCCTGCGCCGGGCACCGCCCATTTCCGGGTGCCCATCGAAAAGGGCCAGGAGCTCATGCGGCAGCTGCGCGGCCGTCTCTCCGGTCTTTGCCAGCCCCACTATGTGCTCGATATTCCGGGCGGCCACGGAAAGTCACCGATTGGCCCAAATTACCTCGCAGAATCAGTTCCCGGCGGACCCTATGAGATTTTCGATTACCAAGGCCGGCCGCACATGTACCCCCTTGGTGCCGCCGGGCGCTAACGAAGCCCGCGGCCACAAGGCTGCGGCGAGGCCCTGGTAAGCAGAGGGCGGTTGGCGACTCAATTGAGCCAGCGGCAAGATCCGCTCCGGGATCCGCCACAGCCGCCTCGATACAGGAGTAGCTTTGTTGCGACGACTGGCCTTCCTCTCCGCTCTTTTAATGATTTTTGCGGCACTGTATGCGGGCGCAGAAGTCAATGCCAAAGAGGCGCGGCCCCAGCGAATGGCCGATCCTGGCCTGGCGGCCGCGAAGCCTTCGAGTTCAAGCGAACCCGCAAAACCCGGCGAAGGGCAGCAACAGTACCCGGCTCCGGCCGCCCAATCAATGCCGGAGGACAAAACTCCTGCCGGTCCCCTGCTCGATAAGCTTGGCGCGTCTCTCAAAGAAATCGAGACCGGTCTCGAAAACCAAAGTTTGGCTGGCAAGACCCTCGAGGATTTGCGTCAGCAAATAGGCCCGATTGAGGGCTCCCTGGCCGAAGTGATTGACCGGCTTACGCCCCGTCTTTCCGAAGTAAAGGAGCGCCTCGATCAGCTCGGCCCGAAGCCCGGCGATGGTGCGCCGTCCGAAAGCCCCGAGGTCACCGCGGAGCGCGCCTCTCAGCAGAAGCTCTACAACGAGACCGATGAGTTTTTAAAACGCGCCCATTTGCTGACCGTCGAGGCCGATCAAACGGGGGCGAAAATCACCGCCCAGAGGCGGGCCCTGTTCACCCGCTCCCTGTTCGAGCAGACGGCCAGCATCGCCACTCCTGCGATCTGGCGGCAAGTTTGGCAGGAAGCGCCCCGCGACCTCGCTGTCATCCGGCAAGCATCCGGGCAATGGTTCGATGCTCTCGAGCAGCGGCTCGACGGAAAGCATCTTGCCGCCTTTGGCGGTGGCGCGAGTCTGATCATCCTGCTGTCTTTCCTGCTCGTGCGTCTTGCCCGGCGTGTGGTCGCCCGCGATTCCTCGGCCCAAGATCCCGGGCGACTGCGCAAGATACTCGCGGCGTGGTGGATCGCGCTTGTCATCACCCTCCCCGCAGCAGCGGCCGTTTTGCTGCTTGACGTGATTCTACAATATCTGGATCTCGGTGAGACACATTTGCAGCCCTTTATGCAGGCAAGCGCGGGGGCCGTCCTGCGCACCGCTGCTGCCGCGGGAATTGCAATTGGGCTTTTCGCTCCTTCCCGCCGCAATTGGCGTCTGCCGAAAGTCCCCGACAAGGTTGCCGCAGGAATCTTCCGGCTTGCGGTCGGACTTGCACTTATCGTCTCGGCCACCCGTCTCATCGAGGCCCTCGACGAAATTGCGGGCGCTTCCTTGCCCGTGGCAGTCGCGATGCATGGGGTTGCCGCTTTGCTTGGCGCGACCCTGCTCGGCATTGAGCTGTGGCGTTTTGGTAGCGCCGTGGAGGCCGAGGATTGTTTCGGCCCGCAAATTGGCAAGGGGAAGGACTGGTTCGACTTTTTGCGCGCGGCGTCCTGGTTTGCGGCCTTCATCATCGCCGCTTCCGTATTTTCCGGCTACGCGGCCTTCGGCAATTTCCTGACCCGCCAATTTTTTTGGGCAGGCGCCGCGTTGTGCCTTCTCTATATGCTCGCCGTTCTTATCGATGAGGCAACGGCAGCCGGTTTTTCGCCCAATTCCCGCTTTGGGCGGCGCCTGATAACCATCATCGGCATCCACCGCAACTCGCTCGAGCTCATGGGTGTTCTGGTCTCTGGCGCGGCCCGGCTTGCGCTTTTTGGCCTTGCGGCCATTCTCGTGCTTGCGCCCTGGGGCGTGCAATCGAGCGATATCTCGACCGATATCCGCGCGGCTCTTCTGGGTTTTAAGCTTGGCGACACAACAATCTCGCCCGCAAGCATCTTTCTTGCCGCCGCCATCTTTGCTCTGGCTCTCGCCGCGCTGCACGCAATCCTGAACTGGACCGATTCAAGGCTTCTTCCGCGAACAAACCTCGACGCCGGCTTGCGCAACTCAATCCGCACGAGCCTCGCTTATGTTGGCTTTGTGATCGCCGCCTCCCTGGCGCTCGGCTATCTCGGGCTCGATTTTGCGAAGCTCGCGCTGATCGCGGGCGCTCTCTCGGTCGGCATCGGCTTTGGCTTGCAGTCGATCGTCAATAATTTCGTCTCGGGCCTGATCCTTCTTTGGGAGCGTACCGTGAGGGTCGGCGATTGGATCGTGGTGGGCGCCGATCAGGGATTTGTCCGCCGCATCAATGTGCGCGCGACCGAGATCGAGACCTTTGACCGGGCGCAGGTCATCATCCCTAATGCGAGTCTCGTTGCGGGCGTTGTCACAAACCTCTTCCGCGCCGACCGCACGGGGCGGATCGTCATCCCGCTCACCGTTTTGGCTTCCGCCGATCCGGAAAAAGTGCGCGAGGCGCTCGTAGAGGTCGCAAAGGCCAATTCGCTCGTTTTGAGCGTGCCCGCGCCGCAGGTTCTCTTTACCGGCATGTCAGCATCCGCATTGAGCTTTGAGCTTAGGGTCTTCGTGAGCGATGTTGAAACTTTGCACCGGGTCAAGAGCGATCTGCATTTCGCGATTTTCAAGCGTTTTAAGGAGGAGAAATTTTTGGATTCGCCCCAGCCGGATGCGACCAAGATCGAGATTGCGGGAGTCGAGCGCCTGGGTAAGGTTCTTGAACCAGCCGCGAGCCGCAACGGCGGAGCGGCCTGAGGGCGTCCGTGAATAAACGGGGCTCCGTGAGCCCCCTGCAACGCACTCCGATCAAGCTGGCGCGGTGTCATCACCGGCGAATGATTTGAGGCGCGCAACCAGGCCTGCCTCGTCTCGATATGATCGATGAGCTTCTGCACGGTCGTGCGGCCCGCGCAACGCTGCGCCAGTACGGCCTCATGCAGCGCACGAAGGCAAGCATCTTCAGCAGCGCATCGCGACTGTTGTGCGCAAGCTGGAATGGGAGCCATCGTCCGTGGACCGGCCAGGCATGCCGCCCAGCAAGTTCCGACCCGGCTAGGCGCGAACTTTCTTGGGCGCCGCTCTCATTCGCTCGCACTTGGCGCAACTTTAGGCAATCCACAAAGGACGCTGGCCCTCCATCTTCGCTGCAAGCGCCATTCCCATGACCG
>JAFMSB010000377.1 GCA_017353815.1 Methylocapsa sp.
TCCGCTCAATCCCCGCTGTTCGGGCGTATAGCCGCACCCCGCGAGAATCGGGGCGGATACGGCAAGCACCGCAAAAGCAAACATCCTGGTCATGCGATTTCCTAGCAAACCTTCGCTGGCTTGAGAGACATCAAAGCCCGGCTTGGGGTCAAGTTCAAAATAATAGCGGCGTAAATGTGAATATCGCGTCAAAAATCTGCGCGGGTGCTGCGACGAGTCCATTTGACGGAAGGGCGCGCCGCGCCTATGTCGCTTTCGCCAGCTGGCCGGATGGCCGCCGCCTTTGCGCGGAGGAAAGTCCGGGCTCCACGGAGACACGGTGCCGGATAACATCCGGCGGGGGCAACCCCAGGGAAAGTGCCACAGAAAGCAAACCGCCGCAAGGTAAGGGTGAAAGGGTGCGGTAAGAGCGCACCGCGCCCATGGTAACATGAGCGGCACGGCAAGCCCCACCGGGAGCAAGACCGAATAGGGCAACGCAAGGCTTTCTCTCCAGGGAGAAGCCTGAGATCCGTCTCCGGATCGTTGCCGGGTTGGTTGCTCGAGCCGGAGGGTAACTTCCGGCCCAGAGGAATGGCCATCACGCGCGAGTCGCGCCCCACAGAACCCGGCTTATAGGCCGGCTGGCACTTAGCGCGCTTTCCGCCCGGCAAGCGCGAGGCGGGGTCTCCCGCTGCCAAATCACCCCTTTATCCGAGCCTGCCTGAAGCATGCGCAAGCAAGGTGTAAACCTTGCCGGTCTCGGACAAAAGATAGGATTTGACGGCCCCTTCATTGCTCTCGTCCTGGCCAATCTCCGCCAAAAGCCTCTCAAACTCTTGGACATAGCGATCGACGGTTGCGTGAAATTCGGGATCGAGCCGGTAGCGCCGCCGAATTTCGTCAAAGGCCTGGGGGCCGCGGGCGATATAGATTTTCCGCGAGAAGGCATTCGCCTCGCCGCGCCGGTACCGCTCCCAGGCCTCGGCGGCAGCGGCATTATCGATCATCTTCGTAACATCGAGCGAAATCGATTCCAGCCTCTGCGGCGCGGGGACGGGCTTTGCTGCCTGTTCTTGCGATCGCGAGGGTTCGCCCCTATCGGCGCGGGCCAAGAGATCGGAAATCCAGCCGCGCTCGGCCGTCCGTGCCGCCGCCGGGCGGCCCGCTTGTTGCGCCTGCGGCCGGGGTGGCTCAGCAGGACGGGCCGCTTCAAAGCGCCGGGATGGAGAAGATGGAGCCGCACCGGCGCGCTCGGCGCCGCTCGGGGCCGCCTGGGAAACATCGTAGGCCCGGCCGGAACGAGCGACGATCTCGCCCAGCTCTTCGAGGGCTTTGATCTGATCGGCGACAACGCGGCGCATCGCAGCGGCCTGCTGCGCGGTCTCGCGCGGCAGATCGGCGGCTCCGCGCCGCAAGACCTCGCGCGTCTCCTCGAGCTCGCGCTGGACATCGCGCGACATTTCGCGCAACTCGGCCGCCGCAGCGCCGAAGCGCGTTGCAGTCTGGCCAAATTGATCTTCGAGCTGAGCGCTGGCCTGCATGCAGGCATCGCGCATTTCCGCCGCCATCCGCTCCCGCTCCCCGGCAATGCCGGCGCGGATAGCGGCAAACTGATTGTCGATCGTCTCGCCGGAGGATTGCCAGCTTCCGGCAAGGGCGGTGCCGATATCGCGCGCCCGCGCCTCAGCCTTCTCATAGAGTTCTTCGATGCGCTCGCCAAAGGATAAGGCAAGGCCTTCAAGGTCGTCACGGCGCTCTTTCATTGCGCCGATGAGCGTTTCGAGCGCGCCGCGCCGCGCGGCAAGGATACTATCGAGTTCTTGCTGCTCGCGCGAAAGCCCGCCCGCCGAGGCCGCCAGCATTTCCCGGTGCTGCGCGATGGCTTGGGAAAGGCTGCTGGCTTCATCGAGCGTGGATCGCGTCGACTCGTTGAACCGCGCGATTTCCCCAGCCACCTCGTTAAGAGCGGAGCGGAAGTCCTCCATGTTCTGGCTGAGCGAGCGTTCGGCAGCGGCGAATTCGAGGCCGGTCGCGCCCATTGCGCGCTGCAGCTCGGCGCTGCTTCCGGCAAGCCGGCCGATGATCTCGGCCATCCCGGTCTGAAGCCTCTCATTGGTGCCAGTCAAAGCCGCAATCGCCGCCGAAGCGTCGGTATTGATTGCCGATTGCAGCTGCCCCGCCGCTTGTCCAATGGCCGCTGTCAACTCGTTTTGTTTTTCTTCCAGCTGACTTACGATCGCGGCTCCCCCGCCATCGAGAGTGCCGGTGACGTTAGCGGCGAGATCGGACATTTCTTTCGCGATCTCCTGCGCGCGGGAGGTGAGCACTTCGACAAACTGCCTTCCCCGCGTATCGAAGAGCTCGCGCAGCTCGCTCGATCGCGAGGCCAATTCCTGCTGCAACGCCTGGCCGCGCTCGCCCAGCGTCCCTTCGAGCTCGCCGAGCCGGCTCGCAAGCGCGATGCTGATTTCGTTGACGCGCACAGCAAGGCCTTCTCCGATTTCTCCCGCTCGTCCGGCGAGAGTCCTGTCGAGATCCTCGACCGCCTGTCCAATCGTCTCCCGGATTTCCTCGGCGCGGCCCGCCAACAGCTGGCCGATCTGCCCCGCTTCACGATCGAGCGCGGCATTGATATTTCCGGCATGGAGGCCAAGCGTCTGAT
>JAFMSB010000063.1 GCA_017353815.1 Methylocapsa sp.
TGCGGCACTTCACCGGCGCCGCTCAAAAAATGTTTGCTTTTTCCGGCTCCGAAGAAGCGCAGGCCAAGCCTGGCGTTCCGGCCAAGGCTGTTTAGAATCGTTCAAAAAATGTTTCACGTGAAACATTTTTGTCCGGTTCAGGCAAAAAATCTTACAGGTCAGAAACGAGGTTTCGCCCGTGCCGAGGTAAGACAGGCGAATATTTATGACCGGTTGAAAGCTTGGGGACCTCGCCGCCCGCGGCGGACGTTTGTGTGAAATAGCGCCGGGATACGCCGTCGCCGAGATAATAGCGAAATTGCAGACTTTGCTCGATTGAGGGTCGACTCCCCACGCGCAGACATGTGTCCGCTGAAGCCGCGCGCGAGGCAATTTGTCTCGCCCGTTTGTGGAGGGCGTGGCTGGCCCGCTTTCTGCGAACGGCCGTGAGAAATAAACTGGCGAGCGGCGCCGGGCGCGAGCTTTCTGTAGCTGCACCGATGGGCGCATGGACCTGCCCAAGGCGGAGGCTGCCGGTATATCTCCGCGTCTTGAACTTTGTCTTGCCCAATGATGGCTAATAGCTGACATATCCGCTTGATTGCGACGGCATGCTATTAGCTCGAGGATTTTTAGAATGTCCGATCATGAGAAAGCGTTTGGTTACATTGCATTTCGCCAAAACGAGGAAAACGAACTTCAAGAATTTGTGCTGGCATTCGACCGCGCGGAATTGGCAAACTGGAAATCGGAGGCTACCGGTTCTTCCGAGGCAAGTGATGCTGACTCCCTTCAAAGCGTATCGAACAGCAAAGAAGAACGATCGGGAGATCTTCCTACGCGGGCGGCGGAGCTGTTGCATAGGTTTACAAGGGCAATGTCCTCGGTACGGAGCCTGGTCATCTACACATCCGTGATAAGACCAAGGCTAGTCCGCAGTTTCCTTGAGCGTATGCTTCTTGACCATGCACGAAAGCATTTAACGACGGTCGAAAATGCCGATGCAATCAAAGTATACAGTTTTACACGAGACCAATTTCCTGAGATTAACAAGCGTCTGGAAAAATTTCGAGAGTTGGTGGAGGGCCATGCTACGCTACCGAGCGCAACACTGCTGAGTCTGGTAGCTACGTTCGATTCTTATTTCGCTGAAATCGTGAAATTTGTTCTTTCCATTCATCCTGAACGTTACACAAATAGCGATCGAAAAATTGAGTTGAAGGAGATCTTCGCGAAGAAGAGTTTGGAGGAGGTAATCGATCATAATCGATGATGAGATTAGTGGCTTGATGCGTGGCAGCCATACTGCGCAGGCGCAGTTTATTGAGGCGAATCTCAGCGTGCAAATTAAAGATCGCTACGAGCGTTGGCCTAACTTCGTAGAGGTATTCGAAAGACGGAATCTGGTGGCTCATGGGAACCTAGTGGTCAACCGTGCCTACGTTGAGAATTGCCGCATAGCAAAACTGAAAGGTATCGACCAGGTCAATATTTGGACCACTTTGTCGCTAGGTACAAAATATCTTCACAACGCTGTTGATGTCTTGTACGAATTTGGCGTATTATTATTTTTTGTACTGTGGCGTAAACATATTGGCGATGAAGTAGATTCTTTCGAAAAGATCAACCGGATATGTTACGAGCTTATTCTGGCAAAAAAGTTTAAACTTGCAAGTTGCCTTCTTGATTTCTGTCTACACAAGCAGGGTCGTTGTTGCTCTGATTTTGTTTCCCGGATGATGATAGTGAACCTTGCGAACTGCTATAAAAAGATGAGGGATGAAGACCGCTGCCATAAGTTGATAGCTAGCGTGGATTGGAGTGCGTCGAAGGATGAGTTTCAGATTTGTATAGCATCGCTTCGTGGCAATGTTGAAGGGGTGATTTCGCTCATGCCCAACAAAGCAATTTCCCCTAAAGATTTTCTGAATGGCCAGCCCTTGATTGGGTGAGAGACGACCCAAAGGTCAACGAGACTTACGAGCGAGTTTATGGCGAACCCATGCGCATTGGTGCTCCGGAAGAGGTGTCCATTACGAAGCCAGGTGCGGGCGACGATGAAGGCGCGGAAAGGGCGGGGCGTCTCTCCGATGTAGCCTCCGATGTAGACAATGTAACGCGCTACTAAGTTGCAAAGGATCTGACCGCCGACGGCTTATAATCAAAACCCGAGGCGGATGATGCGGCAGGGATCGCCCGCGCGCGCCGGCTTCGCGTGCGGCTCGCGCAAAAGCAGGCACTGGGATTGCGCCAGAACCCGCAACAGCGAGGAATCTTGCACCTCAAAGGGCGTGGCGACAGGCAGGCCGTCTCCGCCCGCGTCCAGGCTTGCCCGCAAATAGTCCTTGCGGCCATCATTGGCGCGAAGCGCGCTGCCAAGAATGGCGGGCTCACTTTGGTCCCTTCCCGCGTCCCTATCGCCGCAGAGCGCGCGCAGGAGCGGGACGAGAAAGACAATGCCCGCAACATAAGCCGCGACAGGATTTCCCGGCAGGCCAAGGATGAGCATCTGTCCGAGCCGCCCGAACATCAAGGGTTTGCCTGGCCGCATCGCAACCTTCCAAAAATCGAGCTCCATGCCCTGGCGGGCGAGCGCGGGGCGGATCAGATCGTAATCGCCCACGGATGCGCCTCCGAGCGTGACCAGAAGACCGGCTCCGGCTTCGCGCGCCGCGCCTATGGCTTTTTCGATCGCCGAAAGCTCATCTGGAACGATGCCAAAATCGAGCGCCTCGGCGCCCGCGCCTTCGGCAAGAGCGGAAATCGCATAGGAATTTGTGGCAACGATTTGGTCCTCGCCCGCCGCCTCGCCGGGCCGCACCAATTCATTTCCGGCCGAAAAGATTGCCGCACGGGGGCGCTTCGCGACCGGCAGTAAGGCGTAATTCATCGCCGCCGCAAGCGCGATATCTGCCGCGCCGAGCCGAGTTCCGCCGCGAAGCAAAACCTCGCCCGCCGAAAAGTCGATGCCTTTTTCGCGGATGTGGCGGCCAGCCGCCACAGTCTCCAAAGCCTCAATCATCCCCGCTTCCGCGCGCGCGCTCTCCTGGATCAAGATTGTATCGCAGCCCTCCGGCACCGGCGCGCCGGTAAATATCCGCACGGCTTCACCCGGGCCCGCGCGGCCCGCAAAGCCGCACCCGGCCGTGCTTTCGCCAATGACCTTCAAACGGGCCGGGAGTTTTGCAACATAGCAGGCCCGCACCGCGTAGCCGTCCATCGCGGAGACCGCCTTGGGCGGTTGCGTCCTTCGCGCGGCAAGGTCGCTTGCAAGGGTGCGCCCGGCCGCATTTCCGAGCGCAATTTCCTCGCTCGCGCGTTCCTTCGAAACGCTTCCGAGAATGCGCGCCCTTGCCTCGGCAACGGAGAGCATGGCGTTGCCGCTCATGGTTATATAGCATCCTCGCGGAAAAAATCTCCGGATTTGCCGCCGGTCTTGCTGAGCAGGCTTATCCCCTCGATCCGCATCAAGCGGTCGGCCGCCTTGAGCATGTCGTAGATGGTAAGGCAAGCAACAGAGACGGCCGTCAAAGCTTCCATCTCGACACCGGTTTGCGCCACGGTTTTGGCGCGCGCCCGGACCTTGATCCCCGGCAGGTCCGGATCGGGCTCAACATCGAGTGCGACCGAGGTTAGCGGCAGGAGATGGCAGAGCGGGATCAATTCGGAGGTCTTTTTCGCCGCGATAATTCCCGCCAGCCGTGCTGTGCCAAAAACATCGCCCTTTTTGGCATTGCCCGAAAGGGCTAGATCGAGGGTTGCCTTTTGCATGATAACTTTGCCTTCGGCCGAAGCAACGCGCCCGGTTGCGGTCTTTTCCGACACATCAACCATCCGCGCCTGGCCCGAGGAAGTAAGATGGGTGAGCTCTGGCATAGATCACCAAACGGGGCCGCGGGCGGGCCGCGGCCTTATCCCTTTTGCGGCTTGGGGCCGCGGGCCGGCGTCTCGCCGATCAAAAGCGCGCGCGCCGCCGCGGCAATGTCCTTCTGGCGCATGAGGCTTTCGCCCACGAGCATGGCCGAGACGCCATGCACATGCAGCCGCAGCGCATCCTTGTGCGTTTCGATGCCGCTTTCGGCGACCACGATCCGGTCGGGCGGGATGTTTTCGGCGAGCCTCTCGCAGACTCCGAGCGAGACTTTAAAGCTGCGCAAATCGCGATTGTTGATGCCAATAAGGCGCGTCTCGAGCGGCAGCGCCCGGGCGAGCTCGGCTTCGTCGTGGACTTCGACGAGAATATCCATGCCGAGATCATGGGCCGCGCGGGTGAGGCAGCGCGCCTCGCTGTCGCTTACAAGCGCCATGATGATTAGAATGCAGTCGGCGCCATTCGCCCGCGACTCATAGACCTGATAAGGGTCGAACAGAAAATCCTTGCGAAGACAGGGGAGATGGGTTGCCCCCCGCGCCACAGCGAGGTCGGCAAGAGTGCCTTGAAAAAACCCTTGGTCGGTCAGCACCGAGAGGCAAGTGGCGCTGCCGGCCTCATAAGCACTCGCAAGGGCGGCCGGATCGAAATTTGCCCGTATCAGCCCTTTGGACGGGCTTGCCTTTTTGATTTCGGCGATCAGCGCCATCTGGCCGATTTCACGCTTGGCCTCGATTGCCCTGACGAAGCCGCGCGGCGGATCGTGATCATGCGCCTTGCGCGCGAGTGTCTCGAACGGCATGCGGACTTTGGCGGCAGCGATTTCGCGCCGCTTGCAAGCCTCGATCTGTTTCAGAACGTCGCCCATCACAATACCTTCGCGGCATGCAGCGCGCCGGCGGCCTGGGGGACCGCTGCGCGGTTCGACATCTTGACGAGTCTTGCAAGCGTGTCCGCGGCGCGCCCGTCATCGATCGCGCCGGCGGCCAGCAATGCACCATGCTTGAGGTCTTCGGCCTTTCCAGCAACGATCAGCGCAATTGCAGCATTCAGTACTGCGATATCCCGGTAGGCCCCTTTGGCGCCGCCAAGGACGGCATCAAGTGCTGCGGCATTGTGCGCAGGACCGCCCCCCGCCAATGATCTAAGCGGGGCACGGGGAATTCCTGCATCTTCCGGCACGATTTCAAAGGAGCGGATCTCGTCCTTGAAAAGTTCGGTCACAAAGGTCGGCCCCGTGGTAGTGGCCTCGTCGAGCCCATCGGAACCATGCACTACCCAGGCCCTATTGGATCCGAGCTTGCGCAGCACATGGGCGAGCGGCTCGCACCAATCGCGCGAGAAAACGCCCAGCAACTGATATTCGGCGCTGGCGGGGTTGGCGAGCGGGCCGATGAGATTGAAGACTGTGCGCGTGCCAAGCTGCGCGCGGACTCCCGCCGCGTGGCGGATTGCCGGGTGATGGGCACACGCGAACATGAAACAAATGCCCGCCTCCCTGAGGCAGGCTTCGAGCTCGCGCGGCACAAGATCAAGACCCACTCCGAGCGCGCCCAAAACATCGCTTGCGCCGGATTTCGACGAGGCCGCGCGATTGCCGTGTTTTGCCACGGGAACCCCGCAGGCGGCGGTAATAAGCGCCGCAAGAGTCGAGATATTGTAAGTATCCTGGCCATCCCCTCCCGTGCCGACGATATCGATTGCCCCGCCGGGCGCTACGATCCTTATCATTTTTTGGCGCAGGGCGCTGACTGCGCCGGCGATTTCTTCTGCCGTTTCGCCGCGCGCTCTTAAGGCCAGCAAGAAGCCGCCGAGCTGAGCCGGGGTAACGGCACCTTCGAAGATGAGATCGAAGGCACACTTTGTCTCGTGCTCGCTCAGGCTTGAGCCGCTGGCGGCCTTGGCAATAAACGGCTTGAACGCTTCCATTTCAGCCTTCGACAATTCAAGCTTGCGGCAACACGAGCGCCTCTTCCCGGGCGGCCCTGCCAGTTTTGTTCCATTGGGCTGCAAGAGCGAGAAAATTCTCGATAATGCGCTGGCCGTGCTCCGCGGAAACGCTTTCGGGGTGGAATTGCACGCCATGCGCGGGAAAGTGCTTATGCGACAGGGCCATAACGAGATCGCCGGCAGTGGCTGTCACGCTTAAGATGTCCGGGATGGAATTTCTTTCGACGACAAGCGAGTGGTAGCGCACGCAGCGGAAGGGCCCATTAATGCCGCGAAAGACGGTCTCTCCGCTGTGCTCGATCTGCGCGAGCTTGCCATGGACGGGTTGTGGTGCGCGCAAGATTTTGCCCCCAAATGCTTCGCCCAGCGCCTGATGACCGAGGCAGACTCCGAAAATCGGTATCCACGGCGCCGCGGCAGCAATGAGATCGAGGCAGATTCCCGCGTCGCATGGCCGGCACGGACCCGGGGACAAAACAATGGCATCCGGACACTCGTCCAGCACTTCCGCCACGCTCACGCAATCATTGCGGTGAACACTGACCTCGGCGCCAGCGCGCCCGAAGCAATGCACCAGGTTCCAGGTGAAGCTGTCATAATTATCGATGAGCGTAATGGCGGTCATGCGCGGGCTTGCCCTTTTCCGGCGCTTTTTTGAGCCGCGCCCGCCGCAAGGTCAAGATCAATGGCGTGCAAGCCGCGCCCCTGCCTCGGGACGGGCCGGCCCCCCTTCCCTCGCGCCGCGGCCTTATGACGGCGGCGCCAGCCAGCAGGCCAAGAAGGCAATCCGGGCGTCAGAAGCGCAAACTTCCCCATTTTCTTGTATAACTGACGAATTCTTTTGTACAATGGGAATCGAGCGCAAGTACTGCGGGCAATGCACGCATGATAGGAGCCATCCGGCTGCGTCGATACACTCGCGCGTTCGGGTACTAGCGTGTTCGGACAGTGTGCCACCAATCCTGTATCCCCGCTTCGCCGGCGTGCAGCAAAATTGCATCGGGTGCAAAATCCTGCCAAGCATCGCGATGTCTATCGGAAACCGTAGTCAGCAGCGGCTTTTCAGCGGCGATCGCAGCCTCGAATGCGGCGAACAATCCCCGCCGCATGGCTTCGAGCTTGCCGAACTTGCTGAGGACAACGAGGTCGCTCGTCAAAACGTCATTGATTATCGCCGCGCAGGCGGTTTCGACACCCTCTGCATCGATATCGCATGAGGTGTGGACCTGTTGAAATTCGAGATGGATCGGATATAGCTTACCGGAGATTATACCCCGCAGCGGCGGTGCAGGTCCGGCCCGAGGGGCCATGAGGTTCGCCGATCACGCCGGAGATCTTCGCGCCGGTGGCGCGCCAGCCGGTCACCATCGCGGCAAGCAATGCTTGTGTGGTTTCGCTATCGGCGCCCGCGATGGTAGCAATTCTATCTGCGGTCTGTGCCATCGTGATGTTCTCCTTCGCGCGAACAGCCAGGCTACCATTGTCGGTGCTTTGTTTCATGCAGAAGGCAGGCACTAAAACTGCTTCGTGCATAAATTAGCTACAACATCCGTGGCGGCCCCGGCACCTGCGACCTATCGGCGATGACCTCAATGCTCACTCAACCGCGATCATGACGTCGGAAGACTTGATAACCGCTTGGACTTTTAACCCCGCCTTCAACCCGAGTTCGTCGACGGCTTCGTTGGTGATCGAAGCGGTGATGGTTAACCCCTTCACATTGATGAGAACATGCGAGGTGGTGGCGCCTTTCTTGACTTCCTTGACTGTTCCTTCAAGGACATTGCGTGCAGAAATGTTCATGTTTCGGCCTCTAGGCAGCGTTCCTGACATTCTATTCGTTGAACTGCAAGTTCCGGCGGAACAGCATCTGCACCGGCTGAGTAAAATCGTACGTCTATTATAAGTTAGAGCTGCGCCTTCGGCGTTCAACAGGTTGCAGATAGATATTTCTTATCTCCGGACGCGTTTAACGGAACAAAGAATGCTGTTTTGGGTGAACGCGTAAAGGCTTGCCAAGCCATCGAGACTCCTCAAAAGGTTAAGCGCGCGCTGAGGATCCAGGCGTGATTGTATAGCGGCGTCAGGGGAGCCGTTATTTTTCGTTCCGGCACTATCGCGTCTTGATAAGCGATGCCGAAGTTAAGCTTCACGCGCTTATAGAGCTCAAAACGGCCGAACATGATACCGGGGCCAACAA
>JAFMSB010000064.1 GCA_017353815.1 Methylocapsa sp.
CCGAGCGGCCGAGCTAACCCTGAAGGCCGGGTATACGCACTTCCAGTTTGAACAGGCGAACGTCTCACAGGGCAACGAAGTTATAGGCGCTACATCAATCGGGAACGCATCAGTGTATGGCAGTAACATCTTCGCCAACTCGTCCAGAACCAAAGAGCGACGCCATATCGAGAACGTCGCTGTAACGGTGATAATGTTTCACGCGAACGAGCCGGGAGTACAAAACGCGTTCGATGCTGCGAAAGTTTTGCAGCAGCAACAAGGCTGATGGGCTCCGCTTGGGCTGCGCCATAGCGCTTGCCACCGAAGGGGAGGCCTATGCTCATCCGGCATGCGCAACCGGAAGACCTTGACGACATACGGTGCATTCTCGAGCCGGTGATCCGCGCGGGCGAAACCTATCCTTTGCCCCGTGACATGACCCAGGTGGAGGCACTCGCCTACTGGATGGAGCCCAATCACGAGACTTTTGTTGCCGAGGACGATGGAAGGCTCGTTGGCACGTATTATCTGCGCGCGAACCAGCCCGGCGGCGGCGCGCATGTCGCAAATTGCGGCTATGTTACTGCGCGCGGCGCTGAGGGGCGCGGCGTTGCGCGGCGGATGTGTGAGCACTCGCTGCAACAGGCGCGCGATCGCGGCTACCTAGCAATGCAGTTCAACTTCGTTGTCAGCACCAACGAGCGGGCGATATGTCTTTGGCACCGCACGGGCTTTGAGACGGTGGGGCGTCTTCCGTTGGCGTTCAAGCACCCGCGTCTTGGCATGGTAGACGCCCTGGTCATGTTCCGCAGACTGTGAGCAAGCCTCTTTTGCAGCAAAGCGAACTTTATCTCTGAGCAAGCAGGCGCCGCTACGCCAACGGCCTTGCAGGCTAGGCAGCGCCGGAAGCCGCTGCGCTGGCAAGAGCATCGCGAAGCGCCTGTTCCCTGGCATCAGAAAGGGAGGTCTTCAACACAACGCCGCCATAGCCCTTGATCTGCTCAAGCACCTTGTCTCCTGTCATCTCCCGGATGAGCACAAATAAGGCGGCGTCGCCGGGATGGACGCTTTCCGCCAGTTGCTTCATGAACTGGTCATTGATGCCGAAGTCTGTCATGGCGCCGCCGAGCGCGCCGCCCGCCGCTCCCAAAGCCGCGCCGAGAAGCGGATTGAGGAAAAGCACACCGATCAGCAAGCCCCAGAAACTGCCCGAAATAGCGCCAGATGCCGTTGTGTTGACAACTTGGTGCAATTCGATTTCCCCTTTGGGGGATTTGGTGGCGATGACCGCATCCCCGAGTTTGATGAGATATTCCTTCTGAAGTTCGAACAGGCGCTTGCGCACCTCTTCGGCTTTGCTCAGGGTCGGATAGACGATAACGACGAGATCGGACATTGGAAGCCTCCCTGCTTTCATTCGCCGCATGACTCAACACTATGCGCCGCAATCCTAGCTGTTTCAAGCCACCGCTTAGATCGCCTTTTAGATGGCTTTTTTATCTTGATCGTGACAAGAGACGCTAAACCGCACACGCTCTAATTTTCGAGCTTTGGATTTGAGCGAGATGCTGTCAAAAAAATGGCGCGCCCGGTACAGGCGCAATGGCTACGGGCTCCTGAATCGGTTCCTTGAAGGCCTGCTCGATCAGCACAAAATAGCTGCCTGCGCTGCCGCCGCGTGGGCATTCCGGGACGCTTTGTTGCGATAGCTCAAGACGCGAGACTGCAATTCTCTTGGATCCCGAGGTGAGATGTCACCAGAAGCCGCCAATACATCGCCCCAACGCGATCCTGTTCTCGTCGATCTCGCCCTTCAGGGCGGCGGCGCGCATGGCGCGTTCACTTGGGGTGTGCTCGACCGCCTGCTCGAAGAGCCATGGCTCAGAATTGACGGGATTTCTGGCACCTCGGCGGGAGCCATGAACGCCGCCGTGCTCATTGACGGTTTCGTGAAAGGCGGCGCCGGTGGCGCCCGGGCAGCTCTCAAGAAATTCTGGCGCCGGATCTCCGATGCGGCTCGTTTCAGTCCCTTTCAGCGCGGTCCTCTTGATATTGTCCTTGGCCGCTGGACTTTGGATTCTTCGCCCATGTATGTCGGAATGGATCTTTTATCCCGGCTGCTATCGCCCTACGATTTAAATCCGTTGGGCAAAAATCCTTTGCGCGAAATTCTGTCCGAACTCATCGATTTTCGGCGGCTGCCGCAAGCGCCCATAAAGCTTTTCATCACCGCCACCAATGTCCGGACCGGCCGCGGTCACGTGTTCAAAAACGACGCGATTACGCCGGAAGTTCTTCTTGCGTCAGCCTGCCTGCCGACGCTGTTTCAAGCGATCATGATCGACGGAGAACAATATTGGGACGGGGGTTACTCTGGCAATCCGACGCTGACGCCCCTCATCCGCGAGTGCAAATCGCAAGACACGATTCTGGTTCAGATCAACCCAGTTGAGCGAAAACAGTCCCCGCGTTCGGCGTCCGAAATTCTGAACCGGCTGAACGAAGTATCCTTCAATGCCGTCCTTCTGAAAGAGCTTCGCATGATTGCCTTGCTGCGCCAAGTCGCCAATCCGGGCAACAGCGAGGGTGCGCAATGGGCCGGTATGCGTATCCATCGCATTGCAAGCGAGTTTATGACAGATCTTGGCGCCTCATCCAAACTTAACGGCGAATGGGAGTTCTTTTCCGTTCTGCATGCCGAAGGACGAAAATCGGCATCCCGCTTTTTGGAGACCCATGGATCGGATCTCGGTCACCGTTCCACTCTCGATCTCGACGTTTTGCTGGAAAGGATCTGAGCATGGGATTGCTTGGCATTTTGGCCGCTCTCATTCTTTTGATATTTCTCGCTTACAGGGGTTGGAGCGTCCTATTGCTATCGCCGGCAGCCGCCCTCCTCGCCGCCGGATTGGCGGGAGAACCGCTGCTCGCCCATTGGACCCAAACGTTTATGGGCAGTGCCGCGCGCTTCATCATGCAGTTCTTCCCGATTTTTCTCCTCGGCGCGCTGTTTGGAAAGCTCATGGAGGACAGCGGGTCGGTAACTGCGATTGCGAATTTCATGACCGTCCGTCTCGGTCCGCGCCGCGCCGTGCTTGCGGTAGTACTCGCCGGCGCTCTAGTGACTTATGGCGGGGTCAGCCTTTTCGTCGCGTTTTTTGTTCTCGCCCCTATGGCGCACGCGCTGTTTCGCTCGGCAGGTATCCCGAAGCGGCTGATGCCCGCGGCAATTTCGCTCGGTACGTCGACTTTCACCATGTCGGCACTGCCAGGAACGCCAGCCATTCAAAATGCTATTCCGATGCCATTCTTCGGAACCACGCCTTTTGCGGCGCCGGGTCTTGGCATTATCGCTTCCGCCATCATACTCGGATTCGGACTTTGGTGGTTATCCCGCGTCGAAACAAAGGCACGCGCCAAGGGAGATGGCTATCTCGGTCCGGCAACTTCGGGGGATCGGGTGGCACCCCCGCATGACATCGCACAAGAGTTAATTGTGCGTGAGCGCGCGACGACCGCCAGCAGTTTCGATCCGGCGGAAATCTGCCACGGCAACCAAAGTTTGGCAGCTCCTCCGGTCGCGCTAGCTATTTTGCCATTGGTCGTTGTCATCGCGGTCAACCTTTACATGTCGCTTTTCAAATTGCCTGCGCTCGACGCTTCGTATTTGGCCGACGAGGCTTGGGGCGCAACCTCTTTGTCTGCGGTTGGTGGCGTCTGGGCCGTTGTTACCGCCCTCACTGCTGCGATCCTCACTTTGGTTGCGGTCAATTTCCGGCGTCTGCCCGCGTTGCGCGAAAGTATAGACGCGGGCCTCAATGCCTCCGCTTTGCCCGTTTTGAGCGTCGCTAGTCTCGTCGGATTTGGGTCGGTTGTTGCCGCTCTCCCTGCCTTTGCGGCGGTCCGCGATTTGGTTTTGTCGATCGAGGGAGGCCCGCTGGTCTCGCTGGCTGTCGCCACGAATGTGCTTGCTTCGTTGACCGGTTCGGCGTCGGGCGGGCTAACGATCGCGCTTGATGCCCTTGGCGGCACGTATATGCGCCTTGCCGCGGAGCAAGGCATTGATCCAGGTCTTTTGCACCGCGTTGCCGTCATTGGCGCAGGCACGCTTGACAGCCTGCCCCACAATGGCGCGGTGGTTACCTTGCTCGCGGTCTGCGGCTCGACTCATCGCGAGAGCTATTTCGATGTTGTCATGGTTTCGATTGTTGGCGCACTTTTGGGCCTCGCAGCTGTGATTGGATTGGGAACCCTTTTTGGGTCCTTTTGAAGGTAAGGCTCATGCTGCCGTCTGTTCGCGCCTCGGCCTCTGAACAGCCGCCCTGCAGCCGCCCTGCGCGCACGGCTACGCCGTTTCTGCTCCCGACGTTTGCCTCGGCGGACCCATGAGCGCTGGCTGAAATAAAACAGCGGCCGCCATGGTGCACAGCAAAGCGAGCACAAGCATCTGTCCCATGCTCGATAGCCCGGGATAACGCGAGAACAAAAGGCTGCCAAATGCCGTTGCCGTCGTCAACGCGCTCAACACGACGGCCCGGGTCAGACTCGTTTCCAAAAGATTTGTCGTGCCCGCACGCCAGGCAACGATGTAATAAATCTTGAAGGCGACGCCGATTCCGAGGAGCAGCGGGAAAGCAATGATATTGGCAAAATTCAAGGGCAAAGGGATCACGGCCGCCAATTCCAGTGTGACAAGCGCCGCAAGCCCCAAAGGGACAAGTGTTAAAAGAACATCGCCGACCCGGCGCAGAGCAAGATAAAGGAGCACGGCTATCGAAAGCACCGCCCAGCCCGAAGCCTCGCCGAAAGCCTTAAGCACCGTCTTGCCCGACTCTTCGATGATGACGGGCTGGCCGGTCGCATGCGGCGCGATTTTGCGCACCGCATCGCTGAAGCGGACGAGATCGGCGTTGCTTTCCGGATTGCCCGATGGCGCGACCTCGATCCTCGCCTGGCCTTCCGGATCGACCCAGTCGCGCACCAAGCTTCGCGGCAGCGTGGATAGCGTCACTATTCGTGCGCCTAGCGAGGCGCGAACGAGGCGAAGCATTGTCGCGAGGCTTGGCAGGAGCGCGCTCCGTGCCGCCTCCCGGTCTTCCGGCGGCGCCGCGGCCAGTTCGGCCATGAGCTCTGCGAGCCGCCGGGCAGCATCGCTGCCCTCTGCGGTTGCGACAGCGGCGGCTTTGTTAAGGCCCTGAGCTGCCCGCTTAAGAGCCTCGATATCGGCCGCATCGTCCGGGGCCGCCGCGCGCTCGGTCGGATTGAGCGCGGAATGCAGCTGCTTTGCGGTTCTTTGGACGACGATGAGTTTTTGATCCTGATCGCTTGGGATGAAATTTTGCAACGTTGTCACGCGCGCAACCTGCGGCAGCTGCCGCAGCCGCTCAGCGAGATCATTGGCACCGGCAAGCGAAGGCGCGAGGATCTCGATCGTATTTGGATCGGTCTGCGGATCGTTTGCGAGGTCGCGCAAAGTGACCACGGCCTCGGCGTTGCGCGGGGACAAATCGAGAGGATTGAAATCGAACTGGAGCTTTAGGAGCAAAGGCGAGGCCGCGGCCGCCGCGGCCAGCGTTATCACGACAATGGCGATCCGATGGCGCGCCATGAAGCGATCCAAAGGGGCAAGAAATCCAAAACCGATCGGGTTTCGCTCGGGCGGCGTGCCAAAGATTGAAAGCAGAGCGGGCAACAAGGCGATCGTTGCAAAAAAAGCAATAAACATGCCCGTGCCGGCGATGAGCCCAAGGTCTTTGAGCCCAAGATAATCCGTTGGCAGAAAAGAATAAAAACCGGCCGCCGTAGCGAGCGCGGCGAGCGCAAGCGGGCGCCCAATCCTATGCGCCGTCCGCGAAAGGGCCTTATCGAAGTCCGGCTCCTGCTGCCGCTCATTGCGATAGCGGACACAAAACTGGATGGCGAAATCGGTGCCGATGCCAACGAACAAGACACCGAAGGCCAGGGATATCAGATTGAAGGCGCCAACGAGCTCCAAACCGGCTGCGGCCGTGATAATAAGCCCCGCGCAGACGCAGAGGGCAGCAGCAAGCACGATACGGGGGGATTTGACGGCAAGCCAAAGGAGGAAAATCACAATGACGGCGGCAATGGCGTTGTTGATGCCGAGCCCTTCCGTGAGCGCGCTATATTCTTCGTCGGCAATCGGCACGGCGCCAGTCAGCCGCACCGTGACGCCATTTTGGGGGACAAGCCCAAGCTCTGCTGCCGTATCACGAATGAAGGCGATCGGCGTCTGGCCCGGCTGCAGCTGGGTATAGTTGAGGATGGGTTTTACGGAAATAATTTGCCGCAAGCCGCGCGAGCTCTGCGCCTGATCCGAGAACATGGTTTCCCATGAAAAGAAGACGGGCCGGCCGGAAAGCACATCTTCGAATGCGGCGGCGAGCGCCGAGATGGGCCTTGCAAATTCGCCCAGCGACCGGCTTTTTTTGGCGAGAGCTTGGCTCAGGGACGAGAACGCGTTTGCGATTCCGCGCAAGCTCGGATCATAGGCTAAAATCGCGAACAGCGGCCTCGCCCGGGCGAGTTCTTCTGCCGCCTGGCGCGCCGCATCGGCAGGCATGAACAAAAGCGCGTTCCTGTTGAAAAACGGCCCGCCATTCTGCCGTTCCACCGAGCGGAAGAGGCTGGGCTGCAAACGCAATCTCATGGCCAGGTTGCGGGCGGCGGACTCCGCGAGCTCCATGGTCTTGCCATCGATGACGACGAGGATTTGGTTCGCATTCTGCGGAAAGGCCTTGTCCATTCTTATCATGTCCTGCCGCCACGGCAGGCTGCTCGAAATAAAATTGCGTGTGCGCGTGTTAATTTGGAAATGCCCTATTACGTAGTAGGCGCAGAAAACCGCGACGATGGCTGCACCGGCCGTTACCGCCCATCGCCAGCGCCGGCATCGTGTGATGATCGCGGCGACCAACCTTTCAAGGGGCTTCAATGCGCGCGGGCGCTCGTTCAATGGGCTGATCCTCGTCCGCCAGGCAGTTCGAGCGCGGCGCGGGGCCGGTCTCGCGCGATTGTTAGGAAACGCGCGCGGGCGCAGCCGGTTTCGCGGGCACTGTCACATTTGCGCCAGGCGGTAATTTCCTCGCAGAGGCATTCGTTCAGCAGTGCGCTCCGAAAGGCGCGGGCCGCGCCGCCGTCTTCCGTACCGTGCATTGCCATAGCAGTACAGTGGCAAGCCCCTCGCAAGTTGGCGGCCTGGGTACGCAGGGGGATCACCGGCAACGGGCGAGGGCGTGGATGACCATGAATCGTTCGAGGCGCGCGATTTTGCCCGAGCGATTGTCTTCCCGGCCGAAGCCTGATCGAAGAACTAGAATGACTCATGGGAACGCTTTTAGAATACTTCTAAAAATGTTTCACGTGAAACATTTTGGTAAGATTTCGGCCCAAAACCTTACAAGGCGCTGGACGGCCGCACGCTGCGCGCTCAGTAAGACCGGCCGGACATTTGGTGCAATTCGGATACGCGCGGGCCGGCGCGCCAGTACCCGGATCTCGGCGCCGGATAGCATCCCGGTGTAAGATCGGCTTCCTTGCAGCGGCGGCAATTTTGCCCGTTGCCGTTCCCCGCACTCTTGAAAGTATGCTCATATGATCCAGCAACAGCCAGCCCCCTCGCTGGCGGAAGCTCCAGCCGTTTGCGAGGCGCCGGGGCGCGGAATTTTGCCTCACTTCAGCGGGCATTCGGCGGCTTTGCCCGTGCTCTATGAGCTCGATGCGCAGCCGGCCGAGCAAATCTCTCCCCTCGTGCAACGGCAAATGCTGCACGGCGCGCAGTCCACTTTCGTCAAATGGATCGCCAAAAAGGGCGCGATCTTTCGGCTGCATCATCATCACAACGAGCAGATTACCTGGATCGTCGAGGGGAGTTGCGATGTCTTTTCTCAGGGCAAAAAATTCGCGATGAAAGCGGGCATGATTCTCGTCATTCCGCCGAATGTGCCGCATGAATTTGTTTGCACGGAAGATATGAT
>JAFMSB010000378.1 GCA_017353815.1 Methylocapsa sp.
CTTGGCAAAGCCGGCAATCTGCGCACGCAGACGCTTCGCGCTTTTTCGCGCGGCGAGATCGAGGCGATCCTGAAAAAGGTCTCGTAGCCCAAGATCTTATTCGTCATATGGATCACCATGCCGGACCGGGAGGATGGCCTTGTCTTTCCGCGTGCCGGCATTGCATCCTACGAATGGGGGATGCGGCACCCGGGGATTTGTGCCACCGCTCTGATCCGGCGCGCCGCGCAAAAGCTCGGCGACGGAGCAAAAACGAGCAGCAATCCTCGAGGAGTCCCAGATGGCAACTCCCCCATTGGAAGGCGAACAACCAAAGCGAAGCCCGGCGTAAAGGGCACAAACACGGCGGCTGGAGGCATCGGCGTTTATGGCGAAAGCAGCCAATTTGAAGGAGTTCACGGAATCAGCAACGGTCAGGCAGCGGGCGTCGCAGGTTATAACCAAAGTGGGGTCATAGGAGGCCCAGGCGTCTGGGGTGAGAGCAATGCCTGGGAAGGCGTACATGGCATTAGCCACGGGCAGGCTGCTGGCGCCGCAGGCTACAATATTAGTGCCCAGGGAGGGCCTGGCGTCTGGGGTGAAGCTAGCAGAGCAGGCGGCGAGGGAGTGCATGGAATAAGCCACACCGGCTCCGCAGGAGTTGGCGGCTATAGCGATGGCGAGCAGGGCGGGCCGGGCGTCTGCGGAAACAGTATTAACGGAATAGGCGTGCATGGCAGCAGCCAGAACGACCGGGGCGGGCTGTTCGAAGCCGTCTCCGAAAGTGGAAGCTCCCCAGCCCTGATGGCAACCACCATTGGCCAGGGAGACGCGGCGCAATTCATCGTTTTTGGTTCGCAAGGCGGCGCGGCCCTCAGGGCATCCTCATTTGCGCCGGCAACAGTCATGGAGGTAGGGAATGCGGTCGGCGGCCCCGCGGCAATTTTCTCGGCGACGCGCGGAACAACCGCCTCTTACTACCTCGCGACGTTTTACAACCGCAACGACGGCGATGGGGCATCGGCGCTTTATGCGACATCCGAACAGACGATAGCGCCCGACGGAAATCGCGTTTGAGCGGGGATCTTCGACGGCTCGGTGTTCATTCGCGGCGACCTCCGTACAAACGGGTATTTCTTCTGCCCCAATAAATTCTTCCGCATCGATCACACGCTTGATCCCACCAATAAATATTTGGTGCATGCGACCGTCGAGAGTCCCGACCGGACAAATCTTTACAACGGTACAGCCGTTCTCGGCGAGAAAGGGGAAGCAACCGTGCGGCTGCCTCAGTGGTTCGACGTTTTGAACTGCGACTGCCATTATCAGCTGACTTGTGTTGGCGGGCATGCACCGGTTTATGTTGCCCAAGAAATCCGCGACAACGAGTTCCGTATCGCGGGCGGCCACCGCGGCCTCAAAGTTTGCTGGCAAGTTACCGGACGCCGTCACGATCCCGCTGCTCGTGCGCACCCCGTTGTGACCGAGCCCGAAAAACCTCCATCCGAGAAAGGCCTCTACCAGGATCCGCTGGCGCATGGGCAATCTGCGGACAAGCGGATCGGCTTTGAGCGGCAGCGCGCTCAGGCAGAAAAAGCGCAGGAATTTTTAAACCGCATACGCGCAAGCGAAAGGGGCGCAGCCTGATTTTGCTCCGGCTCGCCCCCCGGGCGGGCCAAGTTTGCTCTCCAACGCCGGCAGGTACAAAGCGCGAGTTTTTGTCGCGGAGGATAGGGCATAAGGCCCGTTGATTATCTTACAACTCTTTTGCGCGATCCCACGCGCCCAAGCCCAAAGACATATGCAGGCTTGTAAGGTTTTGGCCAGAAACCTTACAAAAATGTTTCACGTGAAACATTTTTAGAATTATTCTAAGAATAAATTGCACATCAGTCTGGGCCCAGAACAAAGCCGCTTATCTCAGCCAAGACTCTAGTTTAAATCGCGTTCGTGCCGGCTGCAAGGTGCCGGCCTTTGTTGACGCAGGGCGCTGCGAATTTAAATGTAAGCGCGTGATGCGTTGGTAGCAATCCTTGCGCCATTAGCGGATCGCCTCGCAGATGCGGCCGTAACGGCGCCCCGCGAGATGGCGCGCGCAGATGCATCTCCATCAATTCATATGTGACGGTGAACGGACGAGGCGGGTGTCACGAATGATGCTCGAAAGCAGGCGGCCATAAGCAAAGCCCTCGAACTCACCTTGGTCTTTTGGATCATCAAGATTGCCGCAACGACGCTCGGTGAGACCGGCGGCGATTCGGTCACCATGACACTCGGCTGAGGCTACCTCGCGGGCACTGGCCATTTTCTCGGCCTGCGCGCCGCGCTCGTTGCCACGCAAATTCTCGCGCAGAAATTTCACCCTTTCTTTTATTGGGCCGCGATCGTCGCCTCCACCACTTTCGGCACCACTATGGCGGATTTCGCCGACCGTTCGCTTGGCATCGGATACAGCGGCGGATCCCTGCTGCTGCTCCTCTGCCTCCTTACCGTGCCCGGACTATGGTACCGGTCGCAAAGCACGATCTCGGTGAATACGGTGAGCACGCCAAGGGCCGAGGCCTTCTACTGGGCGGCCATCGCCTTCTCGCAGACGCTTTGGGCCGCGCTCGGCGACTGGATCGCCGACACGGCCGGGCTCGGCTTCGCA
>JAFMSB010000379.1 GCA_017353815.1 Methylocapsa sp.
TTCCTGCAGAAACGCAAATGGGCGTCATCGCAGCTTTCAAGCATTACGGGCTTCCCGTCAATCCAAAGATGGTGCTCTGCAATTCGATGGAAGAGCTCATCGCGCAATACAAGGAAATCGAGGAAAAGCGCGCCCTGCTCGGCTATGACATTGACGGCGTGGTCTATAAGGCCGACAGCATTGCACTGCAGAACCGGCTTGGCTTTGTATCGCGTTCACCGCGCTGGGCCGTGGCGCATAAATTCCCTGCCGAGCAGGCAACGACAATTTTGCGCGCCATCGAGATCAATGTCGGCCGCACGGGCGCATTGACTCCGCTCGCCAAGCTTGTTCCGGTGACGGTTGGCGGCGTCGTCGTGTCGAACGCCACATTGCACAACGAAGACGAGATCGCCCGCAAGGATATTCGCGTCGGCGACACGGTGCGGGTCCAGCGCGCGGGCGATGTCATTCCGCAGATCTTGGGGCCGATCCTCGACAAGCGCCCGAAAGGCGCAAAGCCCTACAAATTTCCCGAGACTTGCCCGATTTGCGGCTCGGCGGCTGTGCGCGAGATCGATCCCAAGAGCGGCGAGCCGGAGGCTGTGCGCCGCTGCACCGGCAGCCTTGTGTGCCGGGCGCAGGCGGTCGAGCGTCTCAAACATTTTGTTTCGCGCAACGCTTTCGATATCGAAGGCTTGGGCGACGAGCGGATCGAGCAATTTTTCCGCGATGGCCTGATCAAGACAGCAGCAGATATTTTCACGTTTCCGGAGCGCGAGCGGCGCGGCATCATGAAGCTGAAAGAGCGGGGGGGCTTTGGTGAGCTTTCCGTGAAAAATCTGTTCAACGCAATCGAGGCGCGGCGCGAGCTGCCGCTCAACCGTTTCATTTACGCGCTCGGCATAAGGCATATTGGCGAGACGAATGCGCGCCGGCTTGCGCGGCATTTCCATACCTTCGAGGCTCTGCGGGAAACCGCGCGGGCAGCTTCCCCCGGATCGGAAGCGAGGGCGGAGATCAACAACATCGAAGGCATTGGCGAGGTGGTGGCCGAGGCGGCCGCCGATTTCTTTGCCGAGAAGCACAATGAGGAAGTGCTCGATGCTTTGCTCAAGGAAATAACTGTGCTCCCGATGGAGGCCGTTGCGGCCAAAAGTGCGGTCGGAGGCAAAACGCTTGTGTTCACGGGCGCGCTCGAGCGCATGACGCGCGACGAGGCCAAGGCGCTTGCCGAGCGGCTCGGTGCGAAGGTCGCGGCCTCGGTATCGAAAAAGACGGATATTGTGGTTGCAGGGCTGGGCGCCGGTTCAAAGCTCGCGAAAGCCAATGAGCTCGGCGTCAAAATCATCAGCGAGGACGATTGGCTGAAGCTCGCGCAGCAAGAAGGTTGATGGGCTGGCTCGCCCGCTTATGTCATGTGAGCGCCCGGAGGCCGGGCGTGCCCGCCGTGCTGTAATTTACCGATGCCGCCGCACCAGTTCGCCATCCCGCCATTCGCCTTTGGATCTGCGGCCATTGGCAGAGATGTACTCGCCATAGCCGAAAAATTTGCCGTTTCGAAACTCGCCATCGTAACGATCACCGTTGGCGTAAGTCAGCGTGCCGCGGCCGCTGTACTGACCAAAAAAAATCTCGCCTTCATAGCGGTCGCCATTGGCATAATTAATGGCATGGCGCTCTCTTCCGGCTGGCAGGCTGGGACCAACCATGACTTGCAGGGTCTCTTCCGATCCGCGACGCCAAAGGACCAAATTCGCGATATTTCCAGGACCCAGCGCCTGCACCTTCTGCACGACATCCGATGGGCCGTTGACCGGCGTACCATTGATCGCAAGAATCACATCGCCCAATTTGATTCCAGCCGCGAATGCGGGAGCATTTTCAAAAAGCCCGCTGACGAGAGCGCCGTTAGCAGCTTTGCGGCCGAGCTTGGTGGCGGCTTCTTGATTAAGCTCCTGGATTTGAACGCCAATCCAACCCAGCGGCGCTATAGCTGGATCCGCCGGCGCTAGAGGCGAATTTTGCGATTTGGCGGCGGGAGCAGCGAGAGAAGGCTTCGGGGCTGATTGAACCAGAGGCGGATTAGCAGGTGCCGTGGCCTGGATCTGGGATTGTGCCGGTTTTTCCGCCGAAGCAAGATAATAATAACCTAACGCCCCTGCAGCTGTGATGGAGATTGCGATCAATGCAGCGGATCTCTGTCCGGCTGCATATTGCGGCCGAGGCGGTTGCCCTTGCGGTTGCGCTTGCATGCTCTCCATAGGGATTCTCCTGTGCCCCTCTTTCGGACAGCCGGCCATCCCGGCTTTTTGGTAAAATATCCGGGCTGGGGACAATTGCCGGACTCGCACATGGCCAATGGTGGCAGTCCCGAGCGGAAGTTCCTCAGTTCAGGCCAACGACCGCGCGGCTTGCACCAGCAGTGGCGCCGCGCACTGTGAGCTTGCCGGACATTCCAGCTTCCCAATGCCCTGGCAAATCGCAGACGAAGGAAAACACTCCGGCTCTGTCGAAGACGACGGTCTTGCGGACGGACGGTCTGGCCCGCTGGCGCGAAGAGGCGCACGCCAAGGCCCTGAAATAATATCGCGTGCTCGGATTCCCCCTCGCTGTTGTCGAGGACCAAGATCGCCGGCTCCCCCGCAA
>JAFMSB010000380.1 GCA_017353815.1 Methylocapsa sp.
AAGAGTCGGGCGCGGGAGCGCAATATTTCGAGGTAGCCTGTTATTTCGGCGCTCAGCCTGGTCAAGGTCCCCGCGATCTCCTCGCGCCCGAGCGCGGTCAGGCGCTGCAGCCTGATTTCGAGAATCGCGCGGGCCTGGGCCTCCGATAAGCGGCAGGTCCCATCTTCGGCAAGCGCGTGCCGCGGATCGGCGATCAAAGTGATGAGCGGGGCCATGTCGTGGGCAGGCCATGCCCGCGCCATCAGCGCCGAGCGCGCCGCAGCAGGATCGGGCGCACTGCGGATGAGATGGATGAACTCGTCGATATTGGCTACGGCGATGGCAAGACCGACCTGGAGATGGGCGCTGTCGCGGGATTTTGCGAGAAGATGCTTAGTGCGCCGGGTTACTACCTCCTCGCGGAAATCGATAAAAGCGGTGAGAAAATCCTTGAGCGTCAAGGATTCCGGTCGGCCGCCGGTCAAGGCGATCATGTTGCAGGCAAAGCTCGACTGCAGCGCAGAAAAGCGCCAAAGCTGATTGAGGACCACATCGGCGAGCGCATCGCGTTTGAGCTCGATAACGATGCGCATGCCTTCGCGGTCCGACTCGTCGCGCAAATCTGCAATGCCTTCGATGCGCTTTTCGCGCACGAGCTCGGCAATTTTTTCGACCAGAGCTGCCTTATTCACCTGATAAGGGAGTTCGGTGACAATCAGCGCCTCGCGTTCCTTGCGGATTTCTTCGACGCTAACTTTCGCCCGCATCACGACCGGCCCGCGCCCCTCCTTGTAGGCAGCGCGGATTCCCGTCCGCCCTAGGATTTGGCCGCCGGTTGGAAAATCCGGGCCCTGTATGATCGCCATGACCTCCTCGATCGTCATCTCGGGCCGGTCGATGAGGGCGATCACCGCATCGGCGATTTCGCCGAGATTATGCGGCGGGATGTTCGTCGCCATGCCGACGGCAATGCCGCCTGCCCCATTGACGAGGAGGTTAGGAAATTTCGCCGGAAGCACCGAGGGCTCGCGCTCGCGCCCGTCATAGTTTGGCTGGAAATCCACCGTCTCGTTCTCGAGGTCGTCGAGAAGAGTCATCGCGGCGGGGGCAAGCCGCACCTCTGTGTAGCGCTCGGCCGCGGGCGGATCGCCATCCACGGAGCCGAAATTGCCTTGCCCGTCGATAAGCGGCAGACGCATGGTAAAGGGCTGCGCCATGCGCACTAGCGCATCATAGATTGCGAGGTTGCCATGCGGGTGATATTTGCCCATCGTATCGCCGGTGACGCGCGCCGACTTGTTGTAGGGGCGCTCCGGCGTATAGTTGTTCTCGTGCATAGAATAGAGGATGCGCCGGTGGACCGGCTTTAGGCCGTCGCGCACGTCGGGCAGAGCGCGGCTCACGATCACGCTCATCGCGTAATCGAGATAGCTCCTGCGCATCTCGTCCGAAATTGAAACCGGCCGCACATCATGCGCCGCCGGGGGCGTTGTAGTACCGTCGGGGTTCGGCAAAGAGGATTAGTCCAAAGGGAAGCGGGCAACAGATCTAACCTAGCCACGCGAGGACGGCAATTCCAGATATGCCTGAGAGGCAAACACTATGGCCTATGAAACGTATTAGTGCCCGCTTGCACGGAGAGCGGCGGCGGCCTCCCCGGAACCGACGTTCAGCTGCCAGACACGGAGTGCCCGGAATGGCACGTTGAGGTGTCTTCTTAAAATCAAGCACCGGTCCATGCGTTATCGAACAAGCGCGGGCCATACGTTCCGCCGTCGAAGAAGGGGCTCCCCGGATTCGCTGTTAAGTATCGGCGTGGCTTGGTTCGTGCTTTACGTGAGCTCTGCTGGAAAGGGTGCGGAGCGTGCCGATACGCGCTTCGCACGCAGGCCTGCGGCGCAATTTCTCGCTGGCGTTTCTGGCCTTTTCCGCCGCCTTGGCGCTCCTTGCGCGCTAATGGCGTCGGCCGCCCAACCCCAAAATATCCTCGTTCTTGGCAATAGCCTCAGCTACGGCTTTGGCCTTCCGGAAAGTCAGGGATTCCCCTCCCAGCTCAAGCGCAAGCTTCTGGCGGATGGCTATGACCTCATCGTCTGGAACGGCTCCAATCCCGGCGATACCAGCGGCAAGGGTTACGCCCGCATCAATGAGGCGCTCCGATATAATCCCGATCTCGTTATCGTCGAATTCGGCGCCAACGATGTGCTGCAGGATAAAGACTCCCGCAGGACCTTCCGCTATCTCGACGCAATCATCGACATCTGCAAGGGCGGGCGCGCGCGTGATCCTCGCGGGCATTCTGTCGCTGCCATAAAACGGTTCGGACTACGTGGCCGGCTTCGACAGCATCTATCCGGCCCTCGCGCGCAAGGATCGCGTCTCGCTCTACCCCCTTTTCCTCGCCGGAGTTTACGGCAATTGGCAGTTGATGCGACAGAAAGCACCCCAACGCTTACGGCACGGCCCGGATCGTCGCAGGCATAGCGCCGCTCGTCGAGGCCAATCTCAGAGCGTTACGATCACGCGTCGCCTCCGCTCGCAGCGGCGGCGAGCCGCGCCCGCGGCGAAACCCGCGCTAAGCCGGGATTTGCCGGATGTTCGGCCCTATTCCTCTCACTGGATCCATTGCCTTCCCTCTCA
>JAFMSB010000065.1 GCA_017353815.1 Methylocapsa sp.
GGTCCGATTACCTGTCTCAATAAGCCCTCTCTTCGCCGGGCAGCTAATGGCGATGCCTATGGGGAGCAAATTCCTGCGGCTGAGATCGGCGTTCAAGCCCGCCGCCACGAAGCCATTTCCGCGTGCTGGCCGCCGAACGTAGCATGAGACGGCGCGACGCCGAGAAATCATATGGCGACACATCGAGGGGGCAGAGCGTCGGCACAATGCACACGTGTATTTCGTCCCCGATTCGCTCAAGGTCGCGGATGACTTGCCAAGCAATTAGCAAGGTGACCGCGTGCAAGGCCTTGGCGATCACTCCTTTCGGCGGCTCTTTCAAGGCACAAGCAATTCCGGTCGGAAGCACGACGATCCGTGACGCTCCGAGATTCGCCGCCGCCAAAATGGGGGTGTTGTTGGCGATCGCGCCATCCATGAGGAACTGGCCGCCGATGTGAACCGGGGGGAAAATGCCCGGTATCGCCGTGCTTGCGAGGATCGCGTCGACGGCCGCTCCCTTTGAAAGGAGAACCGCCATGCCTTCGATCGAGGTCGCGGCGATATAAACCGGAATTGCCGCATCCTCCAGCTGGGCATAGGGCAGATTGGCCTCGATGAGCTGCCGCAGGCCGCCCGAATCGACGATGTTATCGGGGTGCCGCAACAGGCCGAATGCTTGCGCCAACGTGAAGGGAAAGATGTCGCGGCGCTTTATGCCAGCCCAGAGGGCGCCAAGCTTCACGACGCCTTGCTCATCGGGGAATCCGGCAAAAAAGGCGGCATTCACCGCCCCAGCCGATGTGCCGATGACGAAATCGGGCTTAATTCCTGCCGAAAGCAGGACCCGGAGCATGCCGACTTGGATTGCGCCAAGGCTGCCGCCGCCTGCAAATACGAATGCGGTTTTTTGCCCAGCCTGCCCCATATCTTGTCCCAAATGCTCAGCCGCGCGCTTCAAAACAGGTCCCGCGGGCGTGAGTTGCGTTCTTCCGGGGCGCCGTCCCTTCTATTGCGCCGTTAGCAGGCGCGTGATCTCCGCGATGGTGTGGTTGGTCAAATCCTTGCTGATTTCCGCAACGATTTTGCCCTCCGTCTCTTTGGTAAATTCCTGGCGCAAATCGCCGAGAATTTTTGCCGGCGCAACGATGGCGATTTGTGTGAATTCCCCTGCAAGGGCCGCCGTATTGATCCGTCCGGCAATTGAGGCCGCGAAGCGCTCCTTTTGGAGTTGGTGCCAGTCCGTTTCTTCGACCGAGCTGTGAATCTGGCCGATGCTCGAATAGGCGCGGCCGGGCGCATCGCTTCCTTGCTCGCGCGAAGGCGGGTCCGGGCTCTCCAAGACCGACAGGCGGCGGAGGTTCGGAAATTTCTCATCCCCTTCATTGACGAGAAACAAAGCTTTTTGGCCGTCGCCGATAAAGACCCAGGCTCCGTGATCAAGCTTCAGATGCGCCATCGATCGTGCCTCTAATCGTTTGCCGCCGCCGCGCCTCATAATAGGCTAAGCACGGCCGGAGGAGAGCTAATTTCTCTCGCCCGTGCCAGCAAGGCCATTCCGGCGGCCGGCCGCTTTGCCATCCGCTGGCTTACGGCATAGTTGCAGTTTGTCTCCTGCCATGCTACCGCAAGCGTTGGCGCGGCCGGAAGATCGTTGTGATCGGCAGCCGTCCCATTGGTCAAAATGACAATTTGAGGGAGATCGGGATGCATAAGGGATATTTACTGCGCGCATGCGCGGCGCTTGTTCTGACGACGGCTGGGGCGGCGCGAGCGGATTCGCGGTTTTGCCCAGTGACCCATGGGCAGCTGAGAACTGCGCTTGTGAGCGCCGATCAAGCCGACACGAGTGGATTCAACAATCATTTCTGGGCTGTTGTAGTAAACCGGGCAGGCGTCGTGTGCGCAGTCGCCTTCTCTGGCCCGAACACTGGCTCGCAATGGCTTTCGAGCCGGCAAATCGCCGCGGCCAAAGCCTTCACGGCCAACGGTTTGAGTCTCGATATAGGGACGGGCACAGGTGCTCTCTCCACAGCGCAACTGTACCAGTTCGTCCAACCTGACAATGCAAATGTCGCAAACCCTCTCTATGGCCTTGCGGGCGGGAACGTCCTCAACTCGCTACTTGCTTATCAGGGCGACTTCGCAAATTTCGGCACACCAAATGATCCGATGATCGGCCAACGCATCGGCGGCACGATCACCTTTGGCGGCGGTCTCGCGCTGTATAGCGGCACGACGGCTGTCGGCGGTATTGGCCTCTCCGGCGACACGGCCTGCGCCGATCATTCGGTTGCCTGGCGCACGCGCTTCCTTTTGAAATTGCAGCAGCCCAATCCCGCCGATCAGCTGAACTTCGCGACCAATGCAGCACAGCCAGACGGTCATCCGCATTGTCCGAATGATACAAATACGCAGGGCACAAAGTAGAGGCGAAAGTCATTCGGCTGGCATGGCCGGAGGCGGCGTGCGCGGGGCTTGATGACAGGCCCCGCGAGGCCTGGCCACCTGAGAGATATAGCCGAGGACGGCGCAAACAGACCATGCCGGGCGGCGTCACCGAGGATCCGGGGCTTTCATGAGCGGGCGATACGGCTCAAGTTCGCCGGGAGGCACCGTCTGCGGCTCCTCGCGCTCCCTGCATCCGGGCTCTATCCTCTTTCGCGATGGTAGGAGGGCCCTCGCGGGGGCAGGAGATAAAGGAGCGTCAACCTGACGCAGATCCCCAAGCCCCATCTGAAATCGATCAGCGATGCCACGACGGCGGCCGAATAAAGAGCGACTGAACCAAAATACTGAAGAGTCAATTGGCGCACGTAACCGTTGTCGAGATTGCGTTCCAAAAGCCTGTGCCCCCGGCTCGCGTAAAGCCACATCAGCAGCCACGTGACTGCCGGAAAGAGCAGGCCCAAAGCATAAAGGGTGACTGCGGTGGTCTGGTTCGTCCGGTCAAGCAGGTAATCGCCGAGCACCTCGGTTGGCAGCGGCAGAAAAGCAATAAACAGCAGAAACAGAAGGTTTAGCAGGTTCAGCGCGTGGTTGGTTTTCTGGAACAGCTTGAAAATGTAGTGATGGTTCGCCCAATAGATACCGATCATCACGAAGCTAAGAATGTAGCTAAAATAATCTGGCCATAGCCGCAGGAGGCTGCTCAAAAGATCCGAGCCCGCCTGCAGATGCGGCACCTTGATCTCGAGGACAAGCAGCGTGATGGCAATGGCAAAGACACCGTCGCTAAAGGCCTCGATCCGCTCGGTGCCACGTTCGGTGCCGCCAGGCTGGGATTCGCTCATTGTCCTCGCCCCCGTACGCGGGCTCTACTGATAAGGCGCATGATCCGGCTGCACCCTCACCCTGGGCCGCCTTTTGAACGCCCGCCCGGCTATAAATGCTTTGCAAACTCTCGAGGGCTTTATTCAGGCCGCGCGGGCCCCTGACGTGGCTGGCGAAGCCTAACGCCCCCGCTCTTCTCGCGCTCGAAGGCCCGGCAGCTTTTGAAGTAGCTGCCTCAATTGTAGAGCGGCCGGCTCCGTAAAATCCTGCCGCCCGGCCCGCCCGGCATTACTCCTTAAGCGCCCGCTCCAGGTTTCTTGCCCGCGCAAATTCGCTCGTGCTCGCGGCGTCGATCCGGGCAGAAGTAATATCGGCGCCCTCCAAATTCGTATGATCGAAGAATGCGCCGCGAAAATCGGCGCCTCCGGCCTCCGCTCCGGCAAGCGATGCGCCATTGAGCTCTGCCCCGGCAAGCTTTGCAAATTGGAGATCGGCCGAGGCGAGATTGGCATCCTCGAAATTAGCGCCGGTCAGATCGGCGGACTTCAGCACCGCGCGCATCAGTCCCATCGACTGGTTGCGCATGTCGGCCGAGAGATTAGCACCGGTGAAATTGGCATTGCGCAGGCTCGCACGCGAGAAATCGGCGGCAATTCGCGCGCCGGAGAAATTGGCGCGGTCGCATTTGGCTTCCTGCATTTGGCTGCCAAAGAGGCTTGCCCGCATCAGGCTTGCGCCGGAAAAATCGGCGCCGATTGCCCAGGCCTGGTCAAGGATGGCGCGATCAAGCCTCGCACCAGCAAGTTTTGCTTTATTCAGCCGTGCTCCGCGTAGGTTCGCTCCAGTGAGATCAAGGCCGGAAAGATCAAGCCCGTTAAGACTCTTGCCGGAAAGATTGGCCGCCCTGTTCGCGGCTTTGAGGTTTGCCTCGATCTGCGCGCGGGTGAACTCGGCAGCTGTAAACATCGGGCTCGAAAGGTCAACGTGGCGCATCATATCTTGTGCCGTTGCGAGCGAAGCAAGAATGCTCCCCGCCGCCACGATCATTATCCGCCGCCCAAAGCCGAACATTGGCGGTGCTCCTCTCCGGCTGAAGTTCAAATCCTCGGGGCCGGCACCCGGCCCGGTAACAACTTAGCCGCAGAGGTCCCATATATCTATCGCCGGCAGAAATTGCCGCGAGGCCCGCAAGCCGCCGCCGCAGCAATGGGCGGCTCTGCCTTCGCCGCCAAGCCAGGCTGGCACCGTCAGCGCATTATATCCAGGGATCGATGACAAACGACGATTTTGAGGAGATTGGCCGTCGCCTTGGCGAAGCCGAGCTCGATGAAAATTTAGGGCCTGCCGTTGCAAGCTTCCGGGCGGAGCGGGCGTTGGATAGCGGCGCAACCCGGCGTGAGCGTGACATGCTCGGCGAAGCGGAAATTCCGTCGCAGGCCTATTGGGGCATCCATACGCTGCGCGCGGTGGAGAATTTTCCGATAACGGGCATACCCATCGGCCATTTTCCCGAGCTCGTGCGGGCGCTTGCGCTCGTCAAAAAGGCTGCGGCCCGCGCCAATCGCAGACTCAAGCAATTGGCCCCGGAGAAGGCCAAGGCAATCGAGCAAGCCTGCGACCTGATCGCCAAGGAAAAGCGTTTTCTCGGCCAGTTCATTGTCGATGCCGTGCAAGGCGGAGCTGGCACATCGACAAACATGAACGCCAATGAGGTGGTCACCAATCTTGCTCTGGAGTTAATGGGCCGTAGTCGGGGCGACTATCGGTTTTTGCATCCCAACGACGACGTCAACATGGCCCAGTCGACAAACGACGCCTATCCGACGGCGCTGCGGCTCGCCATTATTTTTGCAACGGCCCCGCTCTTGCGCGCGCTTAGCGAGCTTGCCTATGCCTTTACGACGAAGGCGGCCGAATTCGCCGATGTCCTCAAGACAGGGCGGACCCAGTTGCAGGACGCGGTGCCGATGACGCTTGGCCAAGAGTTCGACGCGTTCCACGCAACTATTAAGGAGGACACCGACCGCCTGCGAGAGGCTGTCGCCTTGTTCCGCGAGGTGAACCTTGGCGCGACCGCCATAGGCACGGGCATTACCGCCGACCCCCGCTACGCTTCGCTGGCGGTTGAGGAGCTTGCGCAAATCTCGGGCGAGCCCCTCGTCCTTGCCCCTAATCTCATTGAGGCAACGTCGGACATGGGCGCCTTTGTCTTCTTCTCCGGCGTGCTTAAAAGGGTCGCGGTAAAACTCTCGAAGATTTGCAACGATCTCCGCCTGCTCTCCTCCGGCCCCCGCGCAGGCCTGGGCGAAATCGTCCTGCCCGCGGTTCAGGCCGGATCTTCGATCATGCCGGGCAAGGTCAATCCGGTCATTCCGGAAGCCGTTAACCAGGTGGCTTATCTTGTCATTGGCAGCGATCTTGCCGTCACCTTATGCGCCGAGGCTGGCCAGCTTCAGCTCAACGCTTTCGAGCCGGCGATCGGCTTTTGTATCCTGAAATCTTTGCGGATGCTGAGCGCTGCGATCCAGACCCTGACAACGCGATGCGTCAACGGTATAGAAGCCGACCGCGAGCGGTGCTTGTCGCTCGCCGAAAGCAGCGTCAGCCTCGTGACCGCGCTCGTACCGGTGCTCGGTTACGAAGCGTGTTCACACATAGCCCAAAGAGCGCTTTCGGAAGGGCGGAAAGTCACGGACATCGTGCTGGAGGAGGGCTTACTCAGCGAGGCAAGGCTTTCTGAGCTCCTGCGGCCAGAAGCCATGACCAGTCCGTCGCGGCTATTGATTTCGCCTGCGCTGCCCCGAAAGGCAGTTTAAACTGCTTGAAGCTTTCCCGGGGCAGTCTGAGCGGCTTTTTTGCGGTGGTGCGCGCCTTTTTCGATGAAGCACCGCCCACGCAATGGGTTGGCCCCAGCGGCGATTACTTCCAGCAGTATCGTTTTTTCTTCCTAAAAACGACATTTCGAGCGATATTATGCGGCCGAGGATCCACAGTGCGATTATGTCAATGAGGCCTCGAACTGCTGTGCCCAGAGCCTTCACCTTTGCGGCTCTGGCGTCGGTCTGTTTGCTGATGCCTGCGGCGGAAACGCGAGCTGCCGTCCAGATCAGCGGAGGCACGGATGCGGTAAAGATCGAGGCAGATGACGCATCCCTCGAAGAGATATTTGCGGCACTGAGCGCAAACTACGGATTAAAATACCATTGTCCGGAGAATATCGGCCGCAGTGTTTCGGGGACCTACCTAGGCCCGCTTGGGCAAGTGCTTTCGCGCCTGCTGCAAGGCTACAATTTTGCCTTTGAGAGTTCGCCAAGCGGTCTCAGGCTCCGGATTTACGATCTCGGCCCGGGTCACCAAAGCGGGATCGGCGTCGCAGTAAATGCTCCTGCCGAAGTGCCTCCTCCTCCGCCGCGGCAAACTCCCCTCCGCCCGGATAGACCTGGGGCAGCAGTGCTGGGGCCAGGGGGGCGTCCGGCATTCCGGCCGGCCCGCGATTCTCCGCCTCTCGCTCACCGCCCGCAGGCCAAGCGGTAGCGCCATAGAAACGGGCCGCGCGGCTCCCGTGCCGCACCGGCACACGCGATCAGTCGTTGACGACCCGGGGCACAAATTGGGCCCGCACGGGAGCAGCCAAATTCTGCCGCCGCTCCGACACGACAAGGCGCAACTGGTTTAATGCCAAATCTAACGCGCAAATCCGGTTGGGGCTGAGCCCGTGCAGCATATCGAGCGCCAAGGCTTGCTCGAGGACCTCGTCGGCCTCTCCTTCGCAGGCTTCGAGGACCTCCAAGAGCCTTGCGCCTCTCGCCAGCCGGATGAGCTCGATTAACCGGCGCAGGATTTGATCGGTGTCGGGCGCTCTTTGCCTCTTCAGCCTTGCCATTGCCGCCGCTGCCGCGGTGCCGAGCACGCTGAGACACATTGCTCCGATATAAATAAAGTCGCTATATTTGTCGAAAAAATTTTTCTCGTCATCGTCGAGAAACGCAAGAACGCCAGGATGGATGGGAAAGGCGGCACCCTTATCCCCGGAAGGCGCCTCGATGCGGTTCGCGGCGGGGACCGCGGCAGCAATCGTTGGACGCGCCGCCAATATCAGCCGGATCACTTCGCCGGCCGTCTCGTTTGCAAGATTGCCGCGCGCCACGAGCCTCGTGCTCACTCCAAGGGTCTCGAAATCTGCCGATGGCTTCGGCTGGGCACCCCCGAATACGCCGCGCAATACCTCAACCGCCTCAAAAACCGGCAGGCGCTGCACGACCGCTTTGGCTTCGGCTATGGGCAAAAAAACCGGCGGTTTATCGCGAAGCGGCGCAATAGCCGTTATGGCTTCGTCCAAACGCTGTGAGCCGGGAACGCCGAGAACCAAGACGGCATCGATCCTCTTGTCCACAAGAGCCCGGCTGAGGCCGGCGAGGCTAAGGGCGGTGCGCTGCACCGAGTCCACCGGAACGCCGTATTGGGCGAGCGCCGTATCCAGAAGGGATTGGTCGTCGGCCTGACTTGCAGAAGCCGTGTCGAGAATTCCGACTCTGCGGCCCTCGAGCTCTTCGATCCCATGTATTCCGCTTTCCTGCGGAGCGACAAGAAGCGCGGCCTCGCGGCGCATGACCAAAATGGTTTGGCTGCTTGGCG
>JAFMSB010000066.1 GCA_017353815.1 Methylocapsa sp.
TGGCTTGGCACTTGCTGCCACGGGCGCCGGGGCTCATTCGCGGCTTACCAAATCGGAGCCTGCCGCCCGGGAGGTCCTTGATGCGCCGCCGAAAGAGTTGAAGCTCTGGTTCAACGAGAACGTCGAGCCTGCTTTCGCCAAGATATGGATTGTCCCCTCCAATGGCCCGCAAATTCCCTTAGCCACCCGCGGCGACAGTTCCGATAAAAAACTCCTCATCGTGACGATGCCAGACAACCTTTCGCCAGGTCCGGTCGTGATCGGCTATCATGTTTTGTCGGTCGACGGTCATACCATCGAAGATAAGCTGAGCTTCAAGATCAAATCCAAATAAGCGGACAGGAATGTTCGACCCTATTTCAATCTTCAGAGCGCTCGCCACATTGGCGGCGGCTGTCATTGTGGGTTCGAGCACCCTGCTCTGGTATTCGCGGGACGCCCTTTCGCCGGCGGGAGCAGCCATTTGGCGCCACCGCGTGGTCCTTGCCGTTCTGATTGCCTCGGTTCTCGGCGTTGCTGGCACATGGGTGAGCGTTGCGGGAGCCGCGGCGGCCGCGGCCGGGATTAGCATTTTCGCAATCGATGGCGGGGTGATCGCCACCTTCCTCACAAAGACAGGTGTCGGCCAAATCGCGATCCTCGAGATTGCCTGCGCCATGGCCGCCTGCATTCCCGCAACGGTTGCCTGGGTCACCGTCAAAAAGACAGAGACCTCCGATATTGCCCTTCTCTTGGCGGCAATTCTCGCCGCTCTTGGGCTCGTCATTTACCCCTTTAACAGCCATCCGGTCACCTTGGAGCAGGTTGTCGCCGGCCTTTCATCCTCGATCGCCCACCGGCTCGCTCTGGCTGTCTGGCTCGGCGGGCTGCCTGCGCTCATACTGCTGATTGGTGCGGGGCCGATTCCGGACGACTCGCGGCAGCTGGCGGCGGTTGTCCTGCGGCGATTCTCGCACCTCGCCACCGGTGCGATGATCGTTATCTTGGCCAGCGGCGCGCTGCTGACCTGGTTCCTCGTGCGCAATTTTCCGGCCCTGATCGGCACCCAGTACGGATATTTGCTGGTCATCAAGCTCGGCCTGCTAGGCGGCGTCCTCGGCATCGCCCAGGGCTTGCAACGCAAGCTGCTGCCGATGCTTGAGCTCAAGCCCGGCGATTCGATCATCCGCAGCTATGCCAGCCGGGTTAAATTCGAGACCGCGCTCGCGCTCCTCATCGTGCTCGTTGCCTCCGATATGGCGGGGCTCGCTCCCCCAGAGCATGAGAATATTTATTGGCCGCTGCCGTTCCGTTTCTCGCTCGCCGCGACTTGGCCGGTTCCTTGGGTCCCGACGCGGGCGATCGGCGGCGCGGTCTTGATCATGGCGGGCCTTGCGCTGCTTACATTCCGGTTTTTGCCATATCTCAAGCCGGCTTGGCTCCGGACAACCGCCAATGGCTCTCTTGCCGTGGGCATCGCCACGGTGCTGGCTGGAAGCGCCCTCGCCTTTCCAGCGATCTCCGTGCAAGCCTATCCCGACACTTATCTTACGACCGATATTCCCTTCGCAACTGCATCGGTTGCCGCGGGCCTCAGGAACTATGAGGCCAATTGCACGCCTTGCCATGGAACAAGCGGCCATGGCGACGGGCCTCTGGCAGCGTCGATGCCGGTCACCCAAAAACCGGCCGATTTGTCCGCCCCGCACACTGCTCTGCATACTGCCGGAGACCTTTACTGGTGGATAACCCACGGGATCGACGCGACCCCCATGCCAGGCTTCGGCGACAATCTCACCGTTGACGAGCGGTGGGATCTCATCAATTTTCTTGGCGCTTTTGCTGTCGGTTACCAGGCGCGCACCATCGAGCCAAAGGTATTCCCGGGCCAGTACTGGCTTGGGCCGCCGGATTTCCAAATCACGGATGAGGATGGCAATGCGAAGCTGTTGAGCGATTACCAGACCAAATCCGCGTTCTTGGTCGTGCTCTTTGCCTGCTCGCAAGATAGCATCGGTCAAGAGCGCGCGCGCCTCGAGCAATTGCTTCAGGCAAAGGAAAAGCTGGCAGCTTCTGGCGCGAAGATTATTTTAGTTGCGCCCGGCGAAATTTGCGCGCCGCTGCGCGATATGGCGCGCGGAAAAGTCCTGATCGCCGATCACAATACCGAGGATGTGGTTGCGACCTATGGCCTCTACACAAGGAGCTTCCACAACCGCAAAATGGACGTGGTCCGGGTTCCCGAACTCCATGCCGAATTCTTGATCGACCGGTCGGGCTATATCCGCGCGCGCTGGCTCCCCGACGAAGACGGCAGCTGGAGCGATCTTGGTTTCGTGGAAAACCAGCTTGCAATGCTCAACAGCGAGCCGCGGCATCCGCCGCCGCCCGACATCCATTCGCAGCACTGAGATTCATTTGGCCGCGTCAACTACAGCATCGAAGGCAGCACCATGGCCGGCGGGCGGTGGCCGTCCATGAAACTCTTGATGTTGATGATGACTTTCTCGCCCATCGCAATGCGGCCTTCTTCGGTTGCCGATCCCATATGCGGCAGCAATGTGACCCTGCCCGCCCTCGCTAGACGTATCAGTTTTTGCGAGACCGCAGGTTCGTGCTCGAACACATCAAGTCCGGCGCCCGAGAGCTCGCCTGCGTCAAGCATACGCGCTAGGGCCTGCTCGTCGATGACCTCGCCGCGCGAGGTATTGACGACGATGGCATGCGGCCGCAGGCATTTGAGGCGCCGGGCAGAGAGGAGATGGTAAGTCGCCGGCGTATGCGGGCAATTAACCGAGACAATGTCCATCCGGGCAAGCATTTGATCAAGGGATTCCCAATAGTTTGCCTCAAGCGGCTCCTCAATTTCTAAAGGGACGCGGCGCCTGTTGTGGTAGTGAATCTGCAGGCCAAAGGCTTTGGCGCGGCGGGCGAGCGCTTGGCCGATGCGTCCCATGCCCACGATGCCGAGCCGCTTGCCGGTGAGCCTGCGGCCAAGCATCCAGGTTGGCGCCCATCCCGCCCAATCGCCCGAGGGGATGATCTGCGCCCCTTCGGCAAGGCGCCGCGCGACCGCAAGGATAAGCGCCATGCTCATATCGGCCGTATCCTCGGTGAGCACGCCCGGCGTGTTGGTTACGGTTATCCCGCGTTCTACCGCGAGACCAACGTCGATATTATCGACGCCATTGCCATAATTTGCGATGAGCCTCATCTGCGGCCCCGCCAAGCCGATCAACCCCGCATCGATTCTGTCGGTAACGGTTGGGACGATGACATCGGCGATGCGGAATGCCTCCTCGATGGCATGGCGCGTCATTGGCTTGTCATCCGCATTGAGCTTCGCGTCGAACAGTTCGCACATCCGCGTCTCAACGGCGGCAGGCAATTTGCGTGTGACGATGACAAGCGGCTTTTTGCGGCTCATTCTGCTCCCCGGCGGCACTTAGCTTAGCCAAGCTAATCTACAGCACGCAAACGCGGGCCCTCAGCTCTCATGGGGCAGGTAATACACCATTTTGATTGAATGCGGCTTGCTCTCTTACCGGCTTTAAATCACCACCTGAATCGCTTCAACGGCGAAAAAGGTGCATTGCCGCGCAGCCGCAAACTTGTCTTTTCTCGCCCGCGGCCATGGCGGGGAAAACCTTGCCCGCGCTCAAGGCAATCGCATCATACTCATCCGCCGAATAGCCGCCCTCAGGCCAGCGGCCGCACGCCAGCAGATATGTAAATCCGGCAAGTGTCATATCGATCGAATGGTCTTCTTTGGATCGAAACATTTGCCGCCGCATTTCGCTATTTTTCGGCAATATATCCAGGATCCAAGAAAGCTCGCGCGGGTAAGCCTCTTGCGCTTCCTCTTCTAGCAGGAACTCAACTACGGTCTTGCTGTTAATCCAAACGGTGGCCCCCCGGCATCTGCCCATCATGTTCCCTCTTTGCTGCTTCGAACGCCTTCTATGGCCAGCCTTATTGAGCCCCGCGCCAGCCGGAGCCGGAAGGAAAGAATAGCACAAACCTATGGCAAAGAGCACGGGCCCGCCTCATCCAAGCCGATGAGACGGGCATGATTTTTTGGCGATTGTGTAGTTTACAAACCACGACGAATCGGATCTGAGGCGATATCAATCGCCTGTTAGCTGGGTTTCCATATGACCGATGATTTCCTTACTCTGAGGTTCAGACCCACATGCCCTAAATGTGGCCACCACGCTAAATCTGGTAGATGATTCTATCGTCACCTGCGAGAGGTGCGGGATGGTAGTTGTGCACTCATGCTCAATTGCAAAGCAGGATTAGCGAGATCTCTGTTGATATGGTTCGGGAACAGCTGGGAAAGACCATTAAGGATGCAATCGGCAGTTCCCCGCATCTCAAGCTGAATTTCTAAACTGCGGGCAATCATTCTATTTCCTAATAAATAACCCGGCTCAGCGACCGGGTTTCTTTGGCTTAGATTCCTTCGCCTCAGATGGCTTATCCAGCGGTTTATGCCGCGCAACCTTCCTTAGCGTTTCCGCGAAGCGCGCTTCATCCTCATCGCAATCTAGCTCGCGGGCGGCTTCGATGAACGCCCGGCCCTGTCGGATAACGTGCCTATCATGAGCGGCGTCGGTTAAGGTTGTCTTTTTCCCCCCCATACCATTTCGCCTCAAAACAAGATCGAATCTCTCTCCAGATTCGTCATAACCGAGCATTCTAGCCGTTTCAATAAAACGAGCGACTTGTTTATGATTTCTTGCTATGGCTTCGCTAAGTTTCATCCATCCCTCCAATCGTTTCCGCCTGTTTTTTGACGAAACTGGAACCGGCGATCTGCGTCCCGCAAACGATCCGAATCAGAGATATCTAAGTGTAACTGGCACCTTCATTTGGCATGACTTTCATGATGGCTAAATGACGCGCCGGCTCAACCGCCTGAAAAAAGGTATTTTCGCGCAATCCCATGATTCGCCGAGGCAGATGCTTGTCACTGCAATGCTGATTGACGCCCTTCATGCCGCGTTTGAAAATGCTGAAATAGCCCTCAACCGTGTTAGTGCGGACTTCGCCGCGAACATATTCCTCAACCTTGTGGCTCACGCTCTCGTGGCCTTGGAAGTGATCGCCAAGCGAATAATAGCCGCTGCATTCATCGGGTGCCAATCGCGGTCCCTTTAGCGACGTTGGCGTTTACGATCGGAACGAGCGCGGCCGCACTCACGATATAAACATGGAAGGAACGCACTTGCTTGCTCTTGCGGTCCACAAGGGGACATCCCAGCATTCTTATGCCCCTGGCCGCGACGTTTAAAAGAGCCTTCTTTTCGACCGATGAAAGTCTCATCGGCTTCCAAAATGCCGCCAACTCCGCCCATGGGAGCAAATCGACCCGTGCGCATAGCTTCGCGTATACGGTGCGCGAGAAACCAAGCCGTTTTATATTGAACCTCTAATATGCGGTGCAATTGATGCGCGCTAACGCCTTTCTTTGATGAACACATAAGATGCACTGCTTGCAGCATTTTATTAAGCTGGATATGCGCCGACTCGAAAACAGTCCCGACTTTCACGGTAAACTGCTTGCGGCAATCAGAGCATTTGCGAAGACCTAAGCGTGTTTTGCACAGGTCATAATGCTTGCCACTTATAGAACCACAGTGCGGGCACACCGGACCTTCCGGCCACAAAACAGATTCGAGATATTCGAATGCTTTAGCTTCGACATGAAAATAAGGCCTCGATAGCATAGGCATAGCTTTAGCCACTTGATTCTTAAGCTACATCAAACTCCGTGGTGTGTAAACTACATAACCGCTAAATAATCTTGTGCCTTAGCTAGGCTTTCACCCGGCTTGTGCAAAATGCTGTAGCGCGAGCCTCTGCAATTGGCTGCCTGGGAGAAACGCAAGGCAAAATTAACGGCTGCCCGGCGCCGCGGTACCGCCGCCAGTGACAGTGAACCAGACCTCGTTCGTCCTGCCGTTCTCGTTTCCCACCGAGACGGGATATACGCCTGGAACGGTTGGGCGCGGCTCCGAGGGGCAACCGGCCGATTCGGCCGGGCAAGCTGCAGGCAATGTGTCCGGCGCTGCGAATACGATTGTTTGCTGAATGCCGCCGCGGCAATTTGGAACAGTGGCACAGGCGATGCCAATAGCTGAATTAATCGGCACATGCGCGATCACTCCGGTCCCGAAATAAATCGAGTTGTCATGGGTGAAGCCAAACCCGGTCAGGGTCACTGCCGTTCCCGGCGGACCAGAAGCGGGCTGCATGTTGACGATTTCCACTTGGGTTTCGGCAAACGCAGCCCAGACAGCGAAGCTCTGCGCGGGAGGAGCTTTGGCGATGGGCACTTCTAGCGCGCGGGCTGCCGCAAAAAGGCCGCCGGCCCCGCTTGCCAGCACGCAGGTCACAAAGATGACAGGCCACTGCTGAGCCCTCGTTGCTCCAAAAATCCGGTCAACCCCAATTAGCATCCTCACACCAGCGCAGGCGCCAAGAAAAAACCGGCCCGCGGCGGATTGCTTGCCTCGCCCGCTCGCCGCTTCGCTTCTCTTGCGCATTGGGCCATTGCCATAGGAAAAGAACGAGCGCCGAAGGTTCGGCGCTCGTCAGGCTCATGCCTGGTTAATTTCCGTCACGGGCTATTGAGGCCCGGCGCTCTCACAAGCCGCGGAATTATTATCGTATTCTTGTTGCAGCTCGAAAAAGAACCCGTTCCACATTTGGTTGGCCGCAGCGGAGGGCCCGGTCCAAGTGTTGGTCCCGAAAACAAAATTGCAAAGGTCGCCGATCTCGTTGCCAGAGGAATCGAACCAGGCATTCAACTCGGGGTCGGTGGTTGCTTCCGTGACTTCGTGGCTAGCCACACTGGCGCTCAGGTCTCCCACGTCGCCGTTGGGCTCCGTCTGGCCCGGCGCTTTGCAAACGGACGTGTTCGCATAAGGCTCGTTTCCGTAAACGACGAGGTGGCCGCCGGTGCCAGTGAAGAAGCTGTGGTAGGCGCAAAATTGCGTGTAAGCGCAGGACGAGCCAAAGCACGACCCTTCGCCGGACGAGGTGAAGAGCAAAAAGATGTCGTTGATCGAGGGTGTCACGCCATTGGCCGTTATGATTTTCTGGATCTCGGCCCTAATCTGCGCGTCGGATATGCAGTTCCCGGGCGTCGCGGGGTCTGAGCAGCCCGATGCCGGATAGGCAGAAGTGTCGGTGAAAACCCTGGCCAGCCTGCCGGCGTTCTGAATGTACTTTGGACTGGTTGAGTTCTGGAAGTATTGGGTCACTATATTCAGCAGGCCGTGAGCGGGCAGATTAGAGGCGTAGTTTTCCAGGACCGTCTTGTATTTAGCTGAAACGCCGGTTGGTGCGCCGGTCTGCAGGTGCGGGGGTATCCAGAAGATCTCGAAAATTGTGGGCCCTGGCTGTATGACCGGACCGCCGTGATAGAGGAGGGTCGCGGCTGCGGATTGTTTAAGGATGGCCGCCCTGAGCGCCTCGGCTCCCGCGACGGTCGGCATGATGTGAGCGATGCCGCCCGCGCTTCTCACGGTCAAGGTTGGAGCGGCTGCGGCTTTTACCCCGCTTCCCGGCAGAATTCCTGCGGCGAGCAAGCCGATGAACGCAAAAGCTGCAGCCCGGGACATATTCCCCGTGAGAACAGTTTGTTTATATACCGAACTATGACAGTCGAATTTTCGCATTGTTTTTCCCCCATTTCTCATATGTAGAGCTATTTAAGTTATGTGGCCGCGAAGTTTACCCGCGGAGACGCCTTTTGTACCTAGGCTTGGCGGCGACCGCATCCCCCGAACAGGGGATGCGGTCAGAAAATCCGGTTTGGGGCCAGTCTTTTACCCACGTGGGGCAAGACCAAGGAGCCGGTCCATCCGGGCAAAACGGCCGAGCATATCGCGC
>JAFMSB010000067.1 GCA_017353815.1 Methylocapsa sp.
CTCGGTAGGCGGATTTAGATGCCTGATCTTGGGAATAATTGCGACCGTCTCATTCACGTCATCTGCGGAATCTCCAGGAAACTGCGTGAGTAAATTCCACGCAAGCTCAACGTGGCATACCCTCGCATATCGTAGCAGAGCAATATTCTGACCGGCTGTTACCCCTTTTTTCATTCGCTTCAGCAATGGCGTCGATAAGGCTTCAATTCCTGGTTGGATGAGCGCAACGCCTGCGTCTTTGCCTTTTGCGCATAGAAGATTGTCGTCGGCCTATCTAAATTCTTTAATATTGGGATTAGGCTTTTGCGATAACTATGCGGCATAATATTGTCCGCCATAGCAACTCGACTTGTAGGGGGCCTTGCTAAGAAGGAAATTTAAGTCTTTAAGAACTTTTGATGGCGATTTATGTCTGAATGCCATACCAACGCCATTAAGACCGCAAAATGTGCACGATTTTTCTGATTCCACCAGCAGCCCCGACTACTCTCATAAGTGAGCCAACATTGCTTTTGATTAACCTCCGGAAGAGTTATCGTCAACTGAGCAAAGTAATCCGAAAAATCAGGTGGTGGGAGGTCGTCCATGGTTTCGCATGGCGAGCCTTGGATTATGCGCGACGGGAGAATAGAACCGCTAAGTATTCTTCTAACTGCGGGCGGAAAGGAACTCTCCGATTCGCCAGAAAATATGTAGTCTACGACATTCTGAGAAATTTTCAGCAACCCATTCGCCATTTCACCTTCACAATTGGCACCGCTCATGATAGTTATCCCGCTCTCTTTTTTCATCTTTATTAATCCAAGGAGCGCTAAACTAGCGTTAGTTTGTTCGAAGCTTGAAGTGGAGCCGATTATTGGGCAAGATGATGCTGATAGGTTGTTAGAAACAACTTCACAAAAGTTGTCTGTCGCATCTTCAGCCCGCTCGATCATCGCCGACGAATTTGTCGGGTTAGAGGTTTTGGATAATAAGACTTCAAGTGTCTCTCCGAGACAGAGTCCAAATTGAGGAAGTCCATGGCGACGCGCGCAAAAACTCGTTCGCCTATAAGGCCGACTCCAGTCTTGTTGCAGATGTTTTCGTAACATTCGACACCGATTTTAGCTGCGAATATTAAATTGACGTATAGAATTCGCACGGATATCCCCTGCGCAAGGGCGACCGCCTGCAAGATGTGCGGCCCAAGCGCCGGTCGGATAATGCTAGCGGAACTAAGATTATGCAGTCGGATCCAGCTGCCGTTTCTGTTATGACACGGATTACCGCTTGGTCATCGCGCACCAAAAGCATCTGACTTTTCCAGTGCTAGCCCAAGTAATTGGGCTCTTGACGGTCTGACACTAAAAACCCACCTCAATGCAAGTAGTGTCGGCGCGTGGCTGATTAGTCAGATACGTGAATGTGGATCCCAATAGGGTTGATTGATATTCCAACCCCGACTTCAATCTCTGGGATAGCCCCGCCGGGCGAGGATCGTTTGAATTGCTCGATGTCCTGCTGTAGCCGGAAGGCCTGCTGCGGCGTAAGAGTGATACCTTGCTCTTGAAGCACACCGACAGGGTCCGAGCAAAAATCTCCTTCGAAGCCGTGTGATCCGAATCAAACCTACTTGAATTTCTGCGAAGTTTGCCATTATTGACTTCCCTATAGCTGACCATAAAATGCCGCTCGAGAACACAGACAAGAAGTACGGTTCAGGCAAAGATTAATTGGGATTTTTAGCCAGTCAACTATTTTAAGCGAGATATTCCGATGAGACGGGCTGGTCTGGTGCTCTTTGGCCTGACCTATGCCGTGGGCAAGCCGGTCCCGCCTTTTTGCTGAGCTGCTTCCGCGCCAAAACGGCCCCCGGGTAGCGGAGAAGCAACGCCGGCCAGCCATCACCCTTGTCCCGGCCGGTCGCGGCTCAGCCCTTTTTGTTTAAGTTCGGATTCATAGACCGTCCATTTTTCGTCGTGCCGCGATCCAAGCTCATAGAGGTAATCCCAGGTAAAGATCCCGGTCGAATGAAGATCATCGAAAATAAGCCGCACGGCATAGGCGCCGACCGGCTCAATGCCGGTCATGCGGCATTGCCGCTTACCGCCGATCGTCAGGCGCTCTTCCGGCCTGTGGCCCTGGACTTCGGCGCTTGGACTCATGACCCGCAAATATTCCGCGGGCAAATTGTAAGATTCCCCCGTCTCGAAGTGGACTGTTAGCGTGCTGCCGTTTTCGGTGAGCCGGATTTCGCTTGGCCAGTGGTGCCGGATTGCGCTCATCGCTGCTTCGCTGTTTGGCCGCGTGCGGGCACTTTCGCCTCTTCTTCATAACATCACTATGTATTAGTCTTGCGTCGAAACCAGCGTTTTGTCTGAAGGTATGCCGATGAGCATCAATGTCCCGGTTCCGCCCGAGGGTGGAGCGGCGCTCGCCGCTGAGCCAGCGCCTTCGCCGCTTACGGATCGCTTTGGCCGGGTCATCTCCTACCTTCGGCTTTCGGTCACCGACCGGTGCGACATGCGCTGTGTCTATTGCATGTCCGAAAACATGAATTTTCTGCCAAAGCGGGACTTGCTTACTTTGGAGGAGCTTGATCGCCTCTGCACCGCTTTTATTAGCCGCGGCATCAAAAAGCTCCGGATCACGGGGGGCGAGCCTTTGGTGCGCCGCGATATCATGCGGCTGTTCGAGGGATTGTCACGCCATCTCAAGACCGCCGCGCTTGCCGAGCTGACGCTCACGACGAATGGATCGCAGCTTGCCCGCTATGCCAAACGCCTGGCGGCCGCGGGCGTGCGCCGCATCAACATATCACTCGACACGCTCGATCCGGAAAAATACCGCGCCATTACCCGCACCGGGAACCACGCGAGCACGCTCGAGGGAATCGATGCCGCTCAGGAGGCGGGGCTTGCGGTCAAGCTCAATATGGTGGCGCTCAAGCGCCTCAATGAGGACGAGATCGTCCCGATGATCGAATGGGCGCATGGCCGGGGCGCCGATTTGAGTCTCATCGAGGTCATGCCGCTTGGCGCGATCGAAACAGCAAGGGCGGACCAATATGTCCCCTTGAGCGCGATCAAAGCACGGCTCAGTGAAAGATTCACGCTGCGGGAAGTCGATTACCGCACGGGGGGGCCAGCGCGTTATGTCCGGATCGAGGAAACCGGCGGCCGCCTGGGTTTTATCACTCCGCTTACCCATAATTTTTGCGAAAGCTGCAATCGCGTGCGCGTGACCTGTACCGGGAAGCTTTACATGTGTCTCGGGCAGGAGGATTGCGCGGATTTGCGCGCGCCGCTGCGCGCCTCGCCAACGGACGAGCTCCTGCATCAGGCGCTCGATGCGGCAATTGCCCGCAAGCCCAAGGGGCATGATTTCGTCATCGATCGCGCAAAGGGAAACCGGCCTGCGGTCTCGCGGCACATGAGCGTCACCGGCGGCTAGCGCCCTCTCCAGCCCGGCGGACGCTACCAGCGCAGCCATCGCCGGCCCGCAAGCGCCCCCGCGGCGGCAACAAAACCAATCGCAAGGCTGTACCAGGCGGCGACAAAGAGAGGGGAATCATCTGGGCAATGCGTCGCATAGCAGGCCGCGCCGATTGCTCCGGCGAAAATACCGGCCGCCGCCCCGGCGAGCGCCGGACGCTCCGGCGCGCCTTGCCGCAGCGCTAGAAGAGTCCCAGCGAGCGGCGCCGCGGCAAGCAAGGGTATGCTTCCGAGGCAAAAGAGCGCGTTCGAGCCAACCAGCTTTTGGCGCCATAACCCTTCCGGAACGGCGAGCAATTCGGCCAAAATGGCGGCCGCGAGCAGCGCCGGCACCAGCCAGAGCCGCAAAGCGGGCCCGCGCACGCGAGCCCCTGGCTGGGCAACGCGCAGCACGACCCGGAAGGAGAGCAAGGCGAGCAAAATCGTGAGGGCGATTTTGAACAGGATCCGCGGGTCGCCGAGGAGGGAAAAGAGCTGCGGCCTAAGTCCTAAGACCGAGATATGCAAGGTCAAGGCGATCGCTATGCCCGGCGCCGAGGCAAGCGCCAAGGCGCGGCTGGTCGAAATGGCCCGGGCGCCATTGTCGGCGGCAAGAGCCTCGATGAGCTCGCGGGTCTTCACCTTCCCTCCGCATTCAATTTCATGGCGAGCGCGTTGAGGCCGCGGTGAAGGGCAACGCGGACGGCGCCCGGCTTCATGGCGAATTCGGCAGCCGCTTCTGCGATCGATTTGCCCTCCACGGCAATCGCATGCAGAATCTTGCGCTGCCCAGGGGCCAAGCCTTCGAGATGCTGGTCCACGGTCCCGATAAACCTGTCCGGCTCCTCGTCGCCCGATGCGAGCGAGCCGGTAAAATCGTCGAGCGGAAGATGGAGCCGCCGCCCCCGGCGGCGCAACGCATCGATGATTTTGTGATGCGCGATGACCCGGATCCATGGGCCAACAGGCGCGCTCTCGTCCCAGCTCTGCCGCTTCAAATGAATGGCAAGCAGCGTTTCTTGCACGATGTCCTCGGCGTCCGCGCCGGAAAGCCCTGCCCGTGCGAGGCCGCGGCGGGCAAAGGCCCTAAGCACGGGGGTTAGCTTGAGCAGCAAACTGCGGTAGGCTGCCGCATCGCCGCTGTTCGCCGCGCGGAGCAGGAGCGCCCATTGGTCTTCGGGGCTTGTGCTTTGCGCCGTTTTGCCGCCCGCGGTTGCTCCGCCTGCCACTGCTTTCATTCTCTTCGGCCTGCGCGGCTCCGTTGTTACACGCCCCATTTGCCTCGCTATCACAATATCGTCACTGCGAATATGCGCGCGCGCTTGTAACAGCCCGGCTCGCGGATGCGTAACAAAGGGTGTAAAAAGGCCTGCCGCACCTTCGGGCCGAGGGCGGGCACCCGCGCCGGGAACCAGCGAAAACGACAAGGAGTCGCTCATGATCAGCAAGACCGAAATATCCGCCGCCACTCTCGCCGCAGCCTTGGCGCTGCTAGCCGTGCCCGCCTCTGCCCAGCAAACGGGAGGCGCCAAGGCCGGCAAGGAAAAATGCTACGGCGTCGCGCTCAAAGGCCAAAACGATTGCGCGTCGAAGGGCGTCAATAGCTGCGCAGGCCAATCCAAGGCCGATTACGAAGGCACGGCCTGGAAATATGTCCCGGCAGGGACCTGCGAGACGATCAAGACGCCAAAGGGAACGGGTTCGCTCGCCCCAATAAAAGGTTGACGCGAAACAAAGGCACGCGCGAGCGGCGTGCCTTTGCCCTGCCGCAAATCTCCAACACTTCCTTAAGGCGGTGCGATGCCATCTGGACAGCTTCCCTTGCGGGCCGGCGCAGGCTTTAAGCCGGAGCATTTTGCCGCGATTTCGGCCGCGCGGCAGCCCGCCGGATTCTTTGAAGTCCATGCGGAAAACTATATGGGCGCGGGAGGCGCCCCGCATTCGCAGCTGAAATTTATCCGCGAGAATTACCCGCTTTCTCTGCATGGCGTCGGGCTCAACATCGGCTCTTGCGAGCCCCTCGACCGCGCGCATCTTGCCCGGCTCAAGGATCTCTGCGGGCGCTATCAGCCAGAGTCTTGTTCGGAGCATCTGGCCTGGAGTTCCAGTGGCGGGATCTATTTCAACGATCTCTTGCCGCTCCCCTACACCGAGGCAACCTTGCGCTGCGTCGTCGCCCACGTCGATGAAGCGCAAAATGGGCTGCGGCGCCGTTTGCTTATCGAAAACCCGGCGGCTTATCTGCGTTTTGAAGAGAGCACGATCCCCGAGACGGAGTTTTTGGAGGCTGTGGCCCGGGCGACCGGCTGCGGGCTCTTGCTCGATATCAACAATGTGTTTGTATCGGCACGCAACCACGCGGCAAGTCCGCAGGCTTATCTTGATTCCTTCCCTCTCCATCTCGTGGGCGAAATTCACCTTGCGGGCCATTTCGCTGCCGAGGCCGATGGCGGCGCTTTGTGCGTCGACGCCCATGGATCTCCCGTTATCGAGGCTGTGCTTGCCCTCTTCGACAGGGTGATTGCGCGCACCGGACCGCTCCCCGCGCTCGTCGAATGGGATAATGATCTTCCGCAATGGCCGGTCCTGCTCGCAGAAGTCAACAAAGTGCAAGAGCGCCTTTGCCGGGCGGCGGCTTCGCACAAGGATGCGGCCGCGGCGTAGAGCGAATTCCGCAAAAGTTGACAGACTTTTGCGAATAGAATTCGCTCCGGCTTATTGATTTGGCGCGATTTCTTATCGCTCGGCCGATTCCGGACGAGCGGAAAGCGCGCTAGAGGTGCCAAGAGGGAGATAAGTTGATGCAAGATTGGCAGGCCAATTTCGCGCGGGCTCTCCTTGATCGCGAGCTGCCCCCTCCTCCAGGAGTGTCAGCGCCGAATTCAACGGGAGCGCCGGAGCGGTTTGGGGTCTATCGCAACAACAGGATGGTAAGCCTGCTTGGCGCCTTGGAAGCACGTTTCCCGGCTGCGCGAAAAATTGTGGGCACTGAGTTTTTCAAGGCTGCGGCGCGGCAATTCATTGCCGCGCACCCGCCGCGCTCGCCAATCATGATATTTTACGGCGATGCGTTTCCAGAGTTTTTAGAAAGCTTCAAACCAGCCCAAGGCGTGCCATATCTTGCCGACGCCGCAAGACTTGAAGCAGCAAGAGCGCGGGCCTATCATGCGGCGGATGCCAAGCCCTTGTGCCGGGAGGCGCTCGCCGCGGTGCCGGGCGAGGCTTTGGCCGATATGTGCTTCACTTTGCACCCTTCGATCGAAATCCTATCGTCGCCTCATCCTATCGTGACGATCTTTGCGATGAACACGGGAACAATGGACCTTGCGCCAATCGTCGACTGGCACGGCGAGCATGCCCTCATCCTCCGCCCGGAGTATGAGGTCGAGATCCGCCGCATATCCGCGGGCCAAGCCGCATTTCTGCGCAGCCTCGCGAAAAAGAACCCGCTCGGCGAGGCAATAAGCGCCGCGCTTGCCGCCGAGGCCAATTTCGATCCTGCAAATAGTATTGCTTTGCTGTTTTCTAGGCTGGCAATCGCAATGGTAAGAAACGGCGCCGGAGGCGTGCCGGCATGACGGGTCCGCTCGCGCCAGATCCGCTTTTGGCCCTGGCTTGGCCCGCGCGTATGATTTACGCCGCAATCGGCCTGCTCGATAAAATACCTCAGTCCGTTATTTCGGCTGCTGCCCGGATATTCCCGGCAGCCGTGTTTTGGCGGTCGGGGCAGACCAAGGTCGAGGATTTTCACGTCACGCAAAATGCGATTGATCTCTTCCGCGACGAGTACGCGCTGCCGCTGATTGATCCGGCTTTGGCGGCAAAGATTGCCGCTTTCAGCGAGCATTTCTTTCCGGTTCTCCTGGTGATCGGGTTAGCCAGCCGCTTGGCTGCGCTCGCCCTTCTCGTCATGACCTCGGTCATCGAAATATTTGTCTATCCGGACGCCTGGCCGATTCATGGGGTCTGGGCGACCTGTTTTCTGGTTGTGATCGCCCGCGGGCCCGGAGTTTTTTCCCTCGACCACCTTTTGGCGCAGCGCTGGATGCAGAAAAATCTGCGCGACTGAAGCCCGGCGCCGCTAGGGCGGAGAATTTCCGGTCCCGCCGCATACGCAGCAAAGCGCGAAGGCATATTGCTCCGCCACCTCTTCCAAATGGCCAAAGCGCCCGGGCACCCCGCCATGGCCTGCGCCCATATTGATCTTAAGCAGGATTGGCCCCCCTCCTGTCATCGTATCGCGCAGCTTTGCGGCCCATTTGAGCGGCTCCCAATAAGTGACGCGCGCATCCGTGAGGCCACCCAGGGCGAGGATAGGCGGATATACCGTTGGGCACACATTGTCATAAGGAGAATAAGAACGCATGACCGCGAAAATGGCCGGATTGGAGATTGGAT
>JAFMSB010000381.1 GCA_017353815.1 Methylocapsa sp.
GCTTTGAGTTGGGGGAAATCTTTTGGCGGGTTAGACGCGCTTGCCGCGCGCGCCGATGCCAATGCAAAAGTGCTTGAAGACTGGGTGGCGGCAACGCAATGGGTGGATTTCCTTGCTGCCGATCCAAAGATCCGGTCGAACACAAGCGTCTGCCTCAAAGTTGCCGACCCGGCGATTGTTGCCCTTCCAGCATCATCGCAGGCTCTCTTTGCCAAGGCGATGGCAGGCCTGCTCGAAGTGGAAAAAATTGCCTATGACATCGGCTCGTACCGGGATGCGCCGCCGGGCATAAGGATCTGGTGCGGCGCGACCGTCGAGCAAAGCGACGTCGCGGCGCTGACGCCATGGCTCGATTGGGCCTTTGCCACAACCAAAGGCAAATTCGCCAAGGCCGCTTGAGCGAAGATTCCGCTCGCCCGGAGAACTGCCGGCGTGGCGGAGCGCGGCTTGATTTTTGCCTGGCCTCAAGCCGCCATCCACAGAACTTTGGGAGATCATTGTGACACCGCGTGTGCTGATTTCCGACGCGCTCTCGCCCGCCGCCGTTGCGATTTTTAAAGACCGCGGCATCGAGACCGTTTTCGAGCCCGGCCTTGGCAAGGACAAGGACCGTCTCGCGCACATGATCGGCGATTTCGATGGCCTAGCCGTGCGCTCGGCAACCAAAGTCACCGCGAAGCTCCTTGAGCTTGCAGCAAGGCTCAAAGTCGTCGGCCGGGCCGGCATCGGCACCGATAACATCGACATTCCCGCTGCGACCGCGAAAGGCGTGATCGTGATGAATTCGCCGTTTGGCAATTCGATCACGACCGCCGAACATGCGCTTGCGATGATGTTTGCGCTCGCCCGCCAAATCCCTAAGGCCGACGCATCGACACAAGCGGGCAAATGGGAGAAGGAGCGTTTTATGGGCGTCGAGATCACGGGCAAATTGCTCGGGATCATCGGTTGCGGCAATGTGGGGTCGATCGTTGCCCGGCGCGCACTTGCCCTGCAAATGCGCGTCATTGCCTATGACCCTTATCTTTCGCCCGAGCATGCGCTCGATCTCGGCGTCGAAAAAGTCGACCTTCCGGCGCTGCTCGAGCGCGCGGATTTTATCACCCTGCACGCGCCGCTCACGGCGCAGACCAGAAACATCCTATCGGCGGAAAATTTGGCACGGACCAAAAAAGGCGTGCGCATCGTCAATTGCGCCCGCGGCGGGCTTATTGATGAGGCGGCCCTGCGCGCGCTACTCGACTCGGGCCGTGTGGCGGGCGCGGCGCTCGATGTTTTTGTCAGTGAACCGGCAAGCGAAAACGTGCTGTTCGGCCACCCCAATGTTATCTGCACGCCGCATCTCGGCGCCTCGACAAACGAGGCGCAAGAGAAGGTGGCAATCCAAATCGCCGAACAAATGTCCGATTATCTGACTCGCGGAGCAATCGCCAATGCCGTCAATTTCCCCTCGATCACCGCCGAGGAAGCCCCGAAACTCAAGCCTTTTATTGCGCTTGCAAGTCACCTTGGCCTATTTGCCGGCCAGCTCGTCGATTCGGGGATCGAAAAAATCGCCATAACATACGAAGGCACGGCGGCTGCCCTCAAAACCAAGGCGCTGACGGCATCGGCCATTGCCGGGCTGCTGCGCCCGTTTCTGCCGGATGTCAACATTGTGTCGGCGCCGGGCGTGGCCAAGGAGCGCGGGATAGCCATCGACGAGGTGACCCGCGCGGCCGAGGCCGATTATGAATCGCTCGTCTCCTTGTCGGTCACGGCGCAACAGCGCGAACGGACGATCTCGGGCACGGTGTTTCATGACGGCAGGCCGCGGATCGTTGCAATCAACGGTATTGAGATGGACGCATTGATCGCGCCCGCCATGATTTATGTGAGCAATGAGGACAAGCCGGGTTTTATTGGCCGCTTCGCCGGCCTTCTGGGAGAGGCGGGGGTGAATATCGCGACCTTCGCGCTCGGGCGCAATTTTAAGGGCGGCTCGGCGATCGCGCTCGTCGAGGTGGATGCTCCTGTTCCCGCGGATCTGCTCAAAGCCGTGGAGAGGCTGCCCGGCGTCAAGGAGGCCAAGCTGCTGGCCTTTTGAACTTTGCTGCTTTTTTAGAATTATTCCAAAAATGTTTCACGTGAAACATTTTGGTCCGGTTGCCGCCAACAATCTTACAACGCCGAAGACAAGTCAGCCTCACTCGCAAGTAAGACCAGCGGCATTTTTGGTCCGGTCCGGAACCAGCGACGCCGGTACTCCGGCGATCATGCGCGGCGCTGGGACGCGCCCCCGATGTAAGCTTGGCCCAGCGCCCCATATAGCGGCTGTGCGTTGGCGCCAGCAAAGCTTCTGCAGGACTGGCGGCGAGCCCGCCGTCGCTCCCCGCATCCAAGTCCTGAAAGAGCCATTTTTATCGAGGGCGTCCCATCCGCTATGCTTTGGCAAGATAGTCGTAAACGACTTCGCCGAGACCAAGCGTCAGATCGGTCAAGAAATGGCTCGCGGAAACAACCTCGCGAACGGGCAAGCGGGCAACATCGCACATCGAATGCTCGAAAAGCTCGATGGCGGCGGGCCCCGACC
>JAFMSB010000382.1 GCA_017353815.1 Methylocapsa sp.
TCTACCCGTGCCGATGATGAACATATTGAACGGCGGGGCGCATGCCGACAATCCGATCGACTTTCAGGAATTCATGATCCTGCCGGTTGGCGCTCCTTCGCTTCATGAAGCCGTGCGCTGGGGCGCCGAAATCTTTCATGTACTCAAAAGCGCGCTTAAAAAAGCAGGCCACAATACCAATGTCGGCGATGAGGGCGGCTTTGCCCCCAATCTGCTGTCGGCCGAGGCGGCGCTTGATTTCTGCGGCAGGGCTATTGAAGACGCGGGCTTCAAGCCCGGCAATGATGTGGCTCTTGGCCTCGACTGCGCATCAACCGAATTTTTTAAAGGCGGCAAATATCTTTATGCGGGCGAAGGCAAGACACGCGCCCCGCCGGAGCAAGCGCAATATCTCGCCAAACTCGTTGCGGACTACCCCATCGTCACGATCGAGGATGGAGCCGCGGAGGATGATTGGGACGGCTGGAAGATGCTGACGGAGCTCCTCGGCAAGAAATGCCAGCTTGTGGGTGATGACCTTTTTGTCACCAATGTTGCGCGGCTTTCGCGCGGCATCTCCGCGAGAATTGCCAATTCGATCCTCGTCAAGGTCAACCAGATTGGCACGCTCACCGAAACGCTGGCTGCCGTCGATATGGCGCACCGCGCGGGCTACACGGCGGTTATGTCGCATCGCTCAGGCGAGACCGAAGATTCGACGATTGCCGACCTCGCCGTCGCCACGAATTGCGGCCAGATCAAAACCGGCTCGCTCGCGCGCTCTGACCGGCTCGCGAAATACAACCAGCTAATTCGAATCGAAGAGGAGCTCGGCAAGCAGGCGCGCTATGGGGGCCGCTCCGCGCTAAAGGCGCATCAATGACCCCCATAAATTGCGGACTTTTGGATGCCTGATGCCCGAGCCAGCGGAGAAAAAAAACGCTGCCAGCGCATCTTACAATCATGCGTCCGCTGGGCAACGCCGGGCAAATGGAAGCGCGCTTGCCGCCTAGTCCTGATCGCTCATAAAAATGGGCCGATCTTACGCAGAGGGGCCGGAACTTTGTTTCGGTATTGTAAGATTTTTCCCTGCCTCCGGACAAAAATGTTTCACGTGAAACATTTTTAGAATGATTCTAAAGATTGCGGCGCGCGCGGTTTGTGGGATCGGGCGCAATGGCCAGGCAGCTTAGAGGTGCGAAACTTGCGGGCCGGCCGGTAAGGGTCCGCATCCGGCGGAACCAGACATGCGCGCAAGCAGGGCGTTATCGTTTCGTGATGCACCATTGGGTGATGGGCCGGGCCGGGCGAAAGGCTTGAAAAGACCCCAGCGCGTTTGCGCGCGAGATCTCGAGCCGCGTTAGCTCGCCGCCCTGCGCTACGTAGCGGCGCAAGAGTTCCGCCTCGGATTCGAGTGTGACGGCATTAGCAACGAGCCTGCCCCCTGCGGGCAAAACAGCAAAAGCAGCATCGAGAAGGCGGGCCTCCCCCGCCCCGCCGCCAATAAATACCGCCTGGGGCTGCGGCAAATTAGTAAGAGCCCCAGGGGCCTTTCCAAGCACGATTTCGATTTGGGGCACGCCGAGAGTAGCGGCGTTGCGCTTGATCATTTTTACGCGATCTTCCCGCTCTTCGATGGCAATGGCCCGGTTGTTGGGCCCGGCGAGAAGCCATTCGATCGCAATCGATCCGCATCCGGCGCCGACATCCCACAAGAGCTCGCCGCGCCGCGGCGCAAGCGACGATAGCGTGATGGCGCGGACCTCGCGCTTGGTCAGCTGGCCATCGGTCTCGAAACAATTATCCGCAAGGCCGCAGGAGCGGGGCAGAAAGAGCGCTCCGCTGCCAGCGGGTAATTCGAGCGCCACCAGATTAAGCGAATCGATCTCCTGCAAATCGAAATTCGAGGCCATGGTCTCGCGGATCCGCTCTCTCTTGCCGCCCATAGCCTCGAGCACGGTCATCTTGGTCTTGCCAAGGCCGCGCGCACATAAAAGCGCCGCAAGCCGCGGCGGGGTTGTGTCATCCCATGAGAGGCAAAGGATTCGTGCCCGCGGTTGAAGGGCGGGAATGATGCGCTCGAAGCTGCGCCCATGCAAAGAGATGAGACAACAGTCCTGCAGGCTCCAGTTGAGCCTTGCCGCGGCAAGGCTGAAAGCCGAAGGCGCCGGAAAGCATTGCATCTCGCCGGGTGCAACATGAGCGCTAAAAAGGCTGCCAGCACCGTAAAAGAAAGGGTCGCCCGAGCAGAGCACGCACACGGGCGTGCCGCGCCGGGCAAGAATTGCCGCAATGGCGGCCGCGAGCGGGGATGGCCAAGCAATGGTTTCGGCTTCGAGCGGACCCGCAAGCGCAAGATGGCGGGCGCCGCCAACCACCAGCCGGGCTTGCGCGAGAGCCGCCCGTGCGGCAGGAGAAAGCGCCGTGACGCCGTCCTCGCCGATGCCGACGAGCGTCAGCCATGCCTTGGCGGAAGAGGCGGTCATTGGGCGCCGGGCCCTGGGCAAAGAGAAAAAAGATGCGGGTGTTGCTGCTTGGCGGGACTTTTGAGGCAAGCATGCTCGCGCGCCTGCTCGCGGATCAAAGCAGCATC
>JAFMSB010000068.1 GCA_017353815.1 Methylocapsa sp.
CTGGGAGAACGCCAGCATCGTCCTGCCGCAGCCAGAAAAGGCATCGGTGCATTTGCGCGCCGATAATGGCGTGCTCGAATGGCTCAAGGCATGAGGCAAAGAGCATTTGACGCGCATGAGTTCCGTCTTGCGCTCCTATGTCGAGGCCATTGAAACAGGAGCATGCCCCGGACGCTCACTCGCGCGAGCATGTCAGCAGCAAAAAGCAGGGCGCGGTATGTCGCCGCGCGCGGGCGCTCAGCGAAAGGGAATCTTACATGCGGGATGATTTCCCGCAACGCAGTTGGCCCGCGAGGCATTGCCATCGCCCGGTTTCAATCGGACCAAAAAACGGGTCGAACTTACGCCGCCGATAGGGATGCGGCTGTATTAGGTCTTGTACGATTTTTGGCCCGAACCGGACCAAAATGTTTCACGTGAAACATTTTTAGAATAACTCTAAACTCAATGAAGCGGCACGCTTGTGGGAACGGCGTCCGGCCCCGCCAGCGGCAATTGCTTCACCCCGGCGGGGCAGCCGCCTCAATGGGCGAGGGCGGCCGGGGGCTCCTCCTCCGCCGAGAGTGGCGCAAGCGGCTTTGCTTCTTCATCCCACAGGATCGGCACCGGCTTGCGCACGAGCGCGTGGGCCAGCGCTTCCTCCATGCGCGAGACCGGTACGATTTCGAGCGCCTTTTTGACCTGATCCGGGATCTCGGCAAGATCCTTGGCGTTCTCCTCGGGAATCAGGATCTTCTTAAGCCCCCCGCGCAGTGCCGCGAGCAATTTTTCCTTAAGGCCGCCAATCGGGAAGATCCTGCCGCGCAAGGTAATTTCGCCGGTCATCGCGATGTCGCGCCGCACCGGAATTCCGGTGACGACGGAAACGATGGCCGTCGCCATGGCAACGCCGGCGGAAGGCCCGTCCTTCGGAGTTGCGCCTTCGGGAACATGCACATGGATGTCGCGCCGGTCGAAGAGCGGCGGCTCGACGCCGAATTCGACGGCGCGCGAGCGCACATAAGATGCCGCGGCCGAGATCGACTCCTTCATTACGTCGCGAAGGTTTCCGGTCACCGTCATCCGTCCCTTGCCCGGCATCATGACTCCTTCGATCGTGAGCAGCTCCCCGCCGACCTCGGTCCAGGCCAAGCCGGTGACGACGCCCACCTGATCTTCGGTCTCCGCCTCGCCGTAGCGGAATTTTGGCACGCCGAGAAAGTCCGGCAAATTGCCGCTTGTGACCGCAACCTGCTTGGCCTTGCCAGTCAAAATGTTCTTGACCGCCTTGCGCTCGAGCTTGGCGAGCTCACGCTCCAAATTCCGCACGCCAGCCTCGCGCGTGTAACGGCGGATCAGCGTGATGAGACCGCCCTCATCAATCGACCATTCGCCTGGCGCGAGCCCATGCTTCTTCAGCCCGGCGGGGATCAGATGGCGGCGGGCAATTTCGATCTTTTCGTCTTCCGTATAGCCCGCAATCCGTATGATCTCCATCCGGTCCATGAGCGGCGGCGGGATATTGAGGGTGTTCGCCGTCGTCACGAACATGACATTGGACAGATCGTAATCGACTTCGAGATAATGATCGTTGAAGCAGTGATTCTGCTCCGGATCGAGCACCTCCAGCAAGGCCGAGGACGGATCGCCGCGAAAATCCATTCCCATCTTATCGATCTCGTCGAGCAGGAAGAGCGGGTTTGAGCTCTTTGCCTTGCGCATCGACTGAATGATCTTGCCCGGCATCGAGCCGATATAGGTCCGGCGGTGGCCGCGGATTTCGGCCTCGTCGCGCACGCCGCCAAGCGACATCCGGACGAATTCGCGCCCCGTGGCTCGAGCGATCGACTTGCCAAGCGAAGTCTTGCCGACGCCCGGCGGGCCGACGAGGCAAAGAATTGGCCCCGTGAGCTTGTTGGCGCGGCTTTGCACCGCGAGATATTCGACGATGCGCTCTTTAACTTTTTCCAGCCCGAAATGGTCGCTGTCGAGGATCTTCTCGGCAACGGCGAGATCCTTTTTGACCTTCGAGCGTTTGTTCCAGGGGATCGACAACAGCCAGTCGAGGTAATTGCGCACAACCGTTGCTTCCGCCGACATCGGCGACATCTGGCGCAATTTCTTCAACTCGGCGGCAGCCTTGTCGTGTGCTTCCTTGGATAGTTTTGTTGTCTTGATGCGCTCCTCGAGCTCGGCGAGATCGTCCTTGCCATCTTCGTCGCCGAGCTCTTTCTGGATCGCCTTGATCTGCTCGTTGAGATAGTACTCGCGCTGGGTCTTCTCCATCTGCCGCTTGACCCGGCTGCGGATACGCTTTTCGACTTGCAGCACCGAGATTTCGCTCTCCATCAGCGCCAAGCACTTCTCGAGCCTCTTGGCAATCAAGATCGTTTCGAGGAGAGACTGCTTATCCCCGATCTTAACCGAAAGATGCGATGCGATGGTGTCTGCGAGTTTGGAATAGTCGTCGATCTGGGTGACCGCGGCGACCACCTCGGGCGAGACCTTTTTGTTCAGTTTCACATAGCCGTCGAATTCGGCAATGACCGATCGCGCGAGCGCTTCCACTTCCACCTTATCGAACGGGGGATCGCCGATCACCTCGGCGCGCGCTTCGTAAAATTCCTCGGTCCGCGTATAGCCAAGCACGCGCGCGCGCACTTGCCCCTCCACAAGCACCTTGACGGTCCCGTCCGGAAGCTTGAGGAGCTGAAGTACCGACGCCAGCGTGCCGGTCGCAAAAATTGCATCGGTTGAGGGGTCGTCATCGGCAGCCGCCATCTGCGTCGCGAGCAGGATGAGCTTTTCGGCCTTCATGACTTCTTCAAGCGCGCGAATCGATTTCTCGCGGCCGACAAAGAGCGGCACGATCATGTGCGGGAACACCACGATGTCGCGAAGCGGCAAAACCGGGAATGTGTCAGTTGTGCCGGGGCGAGCTGGCTCGCGCTTTTCTGTCATGTGGGCGTCCAATTCCTGGTGCGATTTATGAGCAACAAATGGCGGTTTGGCGGGCCGGTTTCAAGCCGCAAGCCCCGCGGCGGCGGCCGCGGGAAATCGATCTCAGGCGCTCGCACCCGTTTTCTCGCTGCGGTCGGAATAGATGTAAAGGGGGCGCGATTTTCCCTCCACCACATCGGGGCCGATGACTACCTGCTCAACGCTATCGAGGCCTGGGAGCTCGAACATCGTATCAAGCAAAATCCCTTCCATGATCGAACGCAGGCCCCTTGCGCCGGTGCGCCTGTCGATCGCCTTTTTGGCGACGACGTTGAGAGCTTCGTCCTGGAATGTGAGTTCGGTATTCTCCATCTCGAACAAACGCTGATACTGCTTCACCAATGCGTTCTTCGGCTCGGTGAGAATCTTCTTCAGCGCATCTTCGTCGAGATCGTCGAGCGTCGCAATCACCGGAAGGCGGCCGACAAATTCGGGTATCAGGCCGAATTTCAATAGATCCTCGGGCTCGACCTTGCGCAAGATGTCGCCGGTTCTGCGGTCGTCCGGGGACAGGACTCTCGCGCCAAACCCGATTGATGTGCTGCGCCCGCGCGAGGAAATGATCTTTTCGAGGCCCGCGAACGCGCCGCCACAGATAAACAGGATGTTGGTCGTGTCGACCTGCAGGAATTCCTGTTGCGGATGCTTGCGGCCGCCCTGCGGCGGCACGGAGGCGACGGTCCCTTCCATGATCTTGAGCAGCGCCTGCTGGACGCCCTCCCCCGATACGTCGCGGGTAATCGACGGGTTGTCGGACTTGCGCGAGATTTTGTCGATCTCATCGATATACACGATCCCGCGCTGGGCGCGCTCGACATTGTAATCGGAAGCTTGCAAGAGCTTTAATATGATGTTTTCCACATCCTCGCCGACATAGCCCGCCTCGGTCAGAGTCGTGGCATCGGCCATGGTGAATGGCACATCAAGTATCCGGGCGAGCGTCTGGGCGAGCAAAGTCTTGCCCGAGCCCGTCGGGCCAATCAGCAAGATATTGGATTTCGCAAGCTCGACATCGTTGTGCTTGGCCGCGTGGTTGAGACGTTTGTAATGATTGTGGACGGCAACCGACAAGACCCGTTTGGCTTGCGATTGGCCGATTACGTAGTCGTCGAGCACCTTGCAAATTTCCCGTGGCGTCGGCACGCCATCCCGGCTTTTGACGAGCGAAGATTTGTTCTCTTCACGGATGATGTCCATGCAGAGTTCGACGCATTCGTCGCAAATAAACACCGTGGGGCCGGCGATAAGCTTGCGCACTTCGTGCTGGCTTTTGCCGCAAAACGAGCAGTAGAGCGTATTTTTTGAATCGCTGCCGCCGACCTTGGTCATCGTCGTCTCCATCCCGCCAAGGGCATTCGCGGCCCCTGCGGCACTGCCAAAGGCGGCAAAGTCCGCCTCCGGTGAGCAAGCTGGCACGCCAGCCAGCCCGCGTCCAATCCACTCGCCCGCTTCCAATTCTATTCAGGGCTAAAATGTTGTTCCAGGCATCCCGATTCCACTCTAGACTACCCTAGTCTTTCGTCAAAGCATAGGCTTTGCTAGCCGGTTCGTGCTCCGGCGCCGGCCGCGCCCGGATGTGCCGCCCGGGCCACAATATCCCTATCAGGGCCGCGCGATTTTTCCGTTAACCTAAACATCCACTATGTTTGGAGCAAAACGAGAACTATTTGGTGCCTGCCGCTATCGGCCGCACGCGCAACTATTAATAATACAGGCCAATTCAAGAAGCATAGAATTCAACAAGCATAGAAAACGTCAGTGCCCATCTCGCGCCTCAAAGCGGCTCCGGCGCGCATGGACTTTCTCATACATAAGCAAGACTATGGAAAACCTTCTCTAGCCGCCCGTACACTTTACTCTCTCTTACTTTCGGGCACGGGCAGTTCGTCTGGGCGATTCGCAATAACATGATCGACGATGCCGAACTCCTTCGACTCCTCCGCCGACATAAAATGGTCCCGGTCGAGCGTCTTTTCGATGGCATCGTAATCCCGGCCAGTATGGCGGGCATAGATTTCGTTCAGCCTTTGCTTAACCTTCATGATATCTTCAGCGTGCCGGACAATATCGGAAGCTTGGCCTTGGAAGCCGCCCGAGGGCTGATGGACCATGATCCGGGCGTTCGGCAAAGCGTAACGGGCATTGGTCTCGCCTGCGCATAGGAGCAGCGAGCCCATGGATGCGGCCTGGCCCACGCAAAGCGTCGATACCCTTGGCTTTATGAACTGCATCGTATCGTAGATCGCAAGACCCGCCGTGACGACCCCGCCCGGCGAGTTTATGTACATGGAGATCTCCTTCTTCGGGTTCTCCGCTTCGAGAAACAAAAACTCGGCAATAATGACCGAAGCCATGTGATCCTCGACCGGGCCGGTAAGGAAGATGATGCGCTCGCGCAGGAGCCGCGAATAAATATCGAACCCGCGCTCGCCGCGGCTTGTATTTTCGATGACCTGAGGGATGAGATAGTTGTCGTAAATTTCGACCGGGCTGCGATCGCGCATGGCGCTCACTTCCTTGCGTGAAAACTTGGCTTTATGGCGGACAAGCTCTTCGGAGATTTGCCCGTTCATAAACAATATCATATTGGCGTAAAGTCAAAAATTCCAACTCGCGGGAGCGGGCAGGCGCCGATTCCTCACCCGGGATTGCCGCTGGGGCCGGGACCGCCATCCTCATCGTCCCCCGGCTTCAAAAGCTCGTCTTTCGAGACAGTCTTGTCGGTCGCCTTAACTTTCGAAATTATATGGTCGACGACCTTTTCTTCGAACATCGGTGCCCTTACCTCGGCTAAGGCCTGCGGATTCTTGCGGTAGAAATCCCACACCGCCTTGTCTTCCCCCGGGAACGCCCGCGCCCGCTGCGATATCGCCCGGGCGACTTCGTCGTCCGTGACCGTGATTTCGGCCTGCTGCCCGATTTCCGCCAAAAGCAGCCCAAGCCTCACCCTGCGCTCGGCAATCTTGCGATAATCCGCCCGCTCGGCTTCTTCGGTCGTCTTGTCGTCCTCGAAACTGCGCCCGCTGTGCCTTCGTTCCGCTTCGGCTTTGCGCCAGATCGCATCGAACTCCTGCGCGACCATGCTTTCTGGCACTTCGAACGGAAACTCCTTATCGAGGGCGTCGAGGAGGTTGCGTTTCCATTTTGCGCGCGAGGCCGCGGAATAATCGCGCTCGATGCTCGCCCGGATGCCATCCCTGAGCTTCGCCAGATCCTCGAAGCCAAGGCCTTTTGCGAGCTCGTCGCCAATTTCGGCAGCGGCCGGCGCGGCCAGGGAGACGAGAGTCACGTCAAAGGCCGCCTCTTTGCCGGCTAGCTTGGCAACCCCGTAATTCTCCGGAAAAGCGACATTGACCGTCCGCTGCTCACCCTCCTTCATCCCCAAGATCTGGGCCTCGAAGCCCGGCAGGAAGCTTCCAGACCCGAGGGTGACATCGACATCCTTCCCCGATCCGCCCTCGAACGCTTCTCCGCCGATGGTGCCAGTGAAATTCACTGTCGCCTTATCGCCTGATTCGGCAACGGCATCCGCGCCTTTTGCCTCGAATTTCCGGTTGCTCTCGGCGAGCTTTGTCAAGACTTGCTCGATATCGCTTTCCGAGACCTCGGCGACCGGTCTCTCGATCTCGATATGGCCGAGGTCGTGGAGCTCGACCTTGGGCAGCACCTCGATCTTAACCGTGAAAGGAAGGTCGCTTTGCGTTTCGAAAAGCTTTTCGATGTCCTTGCCCGTGTCCGGCAAGACGATCTCCGGCCGGGTTGCGAGGCGAAGCCCATGTTCGTCGATGATCTTTCGGCTCGCTTCGTTGATTGATTCCTCGAGGGCTTCGGCCATAATGGAGCGCCCATAAAGCCGCTTGAGATGGGAAACCGGGACCTTGCCCGGCCGGAATCCGGGTATGCGCGCTTTGGCCTTGATCTCCGCAAGCTGCCCTTCGACTCTCGCCGCAAGGTCGGCCGCAGCGAGCACCACTTCAAATTCTCGCTTTAAGCCCTCGGTGCGCGACTGCGTCACTTCCATCTGACGTTGCCCTCAACGATTTATCGGTCCCGTTCCGGGCGGCTTTTCCGCACCGGCACAGCCCGGGGCGAGCCTCCGCCGGCGGGAATTGGTGCGGGCGGAGGGACTCGAACCCCCACGATTCTCACCACCGGAACCTAAATCCGGCGCGTCTACCAGTTCCGCCACGCCCGCCGCGCTTGGCTGCCTCTGCTTTGCCAGGGATGCGCCCGGCTCTATATCAACCGCACCGCTTCCACGCACGGCAAAAATTGCTGCCGTGCGCCCCTCAGCAATGCCTCGCGCCAGCTAAAAATGCGCAGCGGCGGCCCCCGCCTGCATCGCGGTACATCGCCCGCCCGGCGGTTGCCCTCGAGCGAGTTTGCCTCACGCAGCCGGGCGGATGGTATCCGCGGGCGCGAGCTCCCAGCACTCGGGCGAGCGCCATAGCCGGGAGAGCAAGAGCTCGCGCTCGAAGATGAATTCCTTGGGCAGGCGGTCAAAAAACTTGTCGAACTCCTCCTCATGCGCGCGCGCCTCATTGGTCCCGGCCTCGCGGCCAACCGACATCATCTCGTAGAAGTTCTCCGCCGGGAAATCGATGTCCTTCCATTCGATGTCCTCGCGCCGCGGCATCTGGCCTATCGGGCTCTCGACGGCATAACCGCGGCCGTTCACGCGGTCGACGATCCATTTGAGAACCCGCATGTTCTGGCCGAATCCGGGCCACATGAACTTGCCGTTCTCGTCCTTGCGGAACCAGTTGACCCGGAAAATCCGCGGCGGATCGGCAAGATGCCGCCCAAAATTGAGCCAGTGGCTGAAGTAGTCGGCCATGTT
>JAFMSB010000069.1 GCA_017353815.1 Methylocapsa sp.
GCGAGCTTCAAAAAGCGGTTTTGCAATAGGATTGCGCCCCATTGCTCGTGGCTCTCGTCCCAGCTTAGCGGCTTGAGCCCGCCCGAGCCAGCGACGGGGCGCGGATCCCACGTTCGATATGGAAGGTAATTGGCAAAGACCTCGCTTTCGTCCGCCGCGACGAGAACGTCGTAGGCGGGCGCGTTTTGCGTGGCCACCGGAACGAGTCTTTGAGTCTGCACGCTGCCCGAATCCGAGCGCCGCCCGCCGCCTGTATCCCGGTAAATCCGCTCCTCCACGATCTTGGCACCAAATTTTTTAGCAGCCCGCGCAATGGCCCCGGCAAAAAGCGCATCCTGGGGATGCGAGCCTTTCATCAAAAGCCAGCGCTTCCATTGCTTCCACACCAGATACTGGGCGAGGCCATCGGCAAGCATCGAAAAGGAGGGGGCAACATGGAAGACATTGGCGCGGCAGTTTTCTTCCCGCAATGAATCTTCGGCGGCGCCAGTGTTGAATAGGAGCACGCCTTTATCTTTTGCCGCATCGCTGAGCGCGAGCAGGAGAGGCCCCGGGACATCGGCGGCAATGAGAACAACTCCGTGCCGCACAAGGCTGTCGAGCGCGGCTGCCGGATCTTCGCCTGGTTTGAGAACGGTATCATCGAGAGTAAAGGTTTGGCCGAGGAATTGGCCGGTCGTGTTGTTGTCTTCGACCGCCAGCCTTGCTCCCGCGATCCCTTCGTCTTCGGAAGGAGTGTCGAGAATCGACACCGTCTCCTGCGTATGAGGCAGACGGATGAAGCCCATTTTGATTTCGGTTCTGTCCGCCGCGAATGCCGGCAGCAAGCCGAGACACAGAAATATGGCGGCAACCGCTGGAACGAAGCCGGGCTTAATCATAGGTGGATGGTTTATTTTCTTAGGTCCTTTCTTGCTCGAGGCCTTGAGGACCGGCAGTCCAGTTTTGTGCCTCTGCAAGAGGTGCCTCTGGCAGGTCCGCCAAAACGTTGAGAATGCCAAACATCGCTTGCTCGTTTGGAGCCTTGGCAACGAGGACCTCGTGGATTCCGGCAGCGAGCAAAGGCGCTGCTGCGTTTTGGGATATGCAAACATGATTGACCCGGGCCAAATCGAGGCCGGCATTACGGCCCAAGCGGAGATAAATCTCCGCGCTGCGCCGGGAGTAATGCAGAACCACGCCGATTTTGCCCGAGCGCGCAAGCGCAACAGCCTCCTCGGTGAGAGAATCGGCGGGCTGCGCGGCATAAACCTGGACGAGCTCGATGCTATGTCCGATGCCGGTGAGCTTCGTTTCGAGTTCCGCGCTGCGGTCGCGCCCGGCGAGATAGACGAACCGGCAAGGGGAATCAAAGCAGGACTCAATTTTTTCTGCGAGCGTTGCGGCATCCGGCGCAACCAAAGCAGGGCCGCCGAACCCCCGTTCGCGCGCGGCGTCCCGTGTCTTCTCGCCAGCCACAAACAGGGGCATGAGCCGGCGCGCCTCCGGCAAAGGCCAGTCTGGGCGGGAGGATAAGAGCTCGAAGGCGCGTGCGCTCGTGCCAATTACGGCATCGATAACGCCCGTGGGCCAGACGGCGCCGGTTGGCACCATCTCGATCACCGGAGAGATTATGGCCTCGTGGCCTTCGCGCGCGAGACGGACGCCCGTTTGCCGGGATTCGTCGATGGCGCGGGTGAGCAGTACGAGCATTTTTCTTGCAAGCCTTCTTACCAGACCGGATGTGCTTCGAACTAATCGCCGAGTCCAGCGGAAATTTGTCCGCACGATAGGACAGGCGGCTTAGAATTCGGTGTGCTTGAAGGACCGCAGGCGCAGCCGGAAATTTCCCGGCCGCGCTTTTGGTATGCGCCACGTGCCAGTTCGGCTGGGTCAGACGCCGGTCATGCAAAGGCTCGGGCAGAGGAACTTTCTGTTTTGGCCCGGGCAGTGTCGCTATGAAGTTTCTTGAGCGACGCGAGATGGAACAAGACTGAGACCGGCACAAGGAAAACCGGAATAAGCGCCAGCGGAAACTCCGTGATCAGCTGGTTTGGGAGCTCAAACGCAAACAGCTGAAACGCAGATGGGGACGTCAAGAACCCTGCCGTGACGGCCACCGCGAGATCGCCAAGTCCTAACCAGTTCCAGGCCGCAACCAGATCGCCATTTGCTTGCGGGTCGCGGAAGTAGGCGATCGCAACAACGGGCGGAAGAACGCCCACGAGCACGTCCCCGAGCCCTGCGGGCCATGCGAAGAGGCCAGGAAGCTCGCGCGTCCCAAAGAGGACCAGGAAAATAGCGCCTAGCGTGCGGTAAAGCTGCACCCCGACGAGCCAGTGCTGAGGAATAGCGTCGATGATTCGGGCAAAGAACGCCGAGCGTCCGATCATTACTCCGCCAACGATGACCGGGACGAAGATCGCGTACTGGATCGTTGGAATTCGATCCGGGCGAGCGGAATAGGAGCCCTCTAACGTGAGCCAAACGCTAAGTGCAAACCAGCCCAGGATAATGATGGATCCGGCCCACATAACTGCCGCACGCTTGTTCGAAGCCCAGCGATCGTTGCGCAGCGCACGGTCGAGGCCTGCCAAATAGACGGCAATTATGCCGATTGACCCGGCGAGCACGTAATAGGGAAGATAGACGGGAACGGTCATGATGCGTCTCCATGAATGGAGCCCAGCTGCGGACCAGCTAAGGCAGAGGCAGGTTGGCTGCCCTGCGTGGTAATTACTAAACAAATAGTTACTTGTCAATATGTAGTCACTTGCAAAAAATTCACAGCGAGGTTATCTATGGCGTATGAGCAGCGGATATGCCCAAGATTGCCCGGTTGCCAAAGCCCTTGACATCATAGGGGAGAAGTGGAGCCTGTTGGTGCTGCGCGACTTGTTTCGCAAAGGCCCCCTGCGGTTCCAGGACCTGGCGCAAGGGCTTGGCGGGGTCGCCCCGAACACGCTCTCCGCGCGGCTGAAAATGCTCGAAAGGCAGGGCGTGGTGGCTGCGCGGCTCTACGAGCAGCATCCCCCGCGATACGAGTATTTTCTGACCGAAAAGGGCCGTGCGCTCGGCCCCGTGCTCAAGGCACTCTACGAGTGGGGGGAAGTTCACGGCTAAGGCGGACGCCTTCGGGCGCCTACCGAAGCGGCCCGTGGCCAGCCCCTGGCGGATTTAGCCGGAAATGATCTTTAAGCCATTGTCCAGTGCCGCGATCACACGCGAAAGGTCGTGGCCGTGCTTGAGAATAAGGCCCGTTGCCGTGATCACCGAATAAGCGCCTTGCTTGCGCGCGAGACGCGGGTTTTTCTCGATCCGGTAGAGCGCGTATTCGCAGGCGCGCCGGTAGATGAAAAACACCGCCTTGTGCGGGGTGAAAGCGATCGCATAGTCCCGCCACTCGCCATCGCAAACCTTCCGTCCGTAAAGGTTGAAGATTTCACCGAGCTCGTCCCGGCTAAAGGAAATAAGATCGGGGAGATTCGAGCTGCCGGATCTGCTGCCCGGCTGAGCGGATGACTCTGCGCGGAGAAAAGCGGGACATGCCGCGGGCTCGTTTTCGCTTCCCTCCATTCTATTCATGTCCTTCCCCTGGCAGCTCTCGATCCAAGCCCGGCTATCGTGGCCGCAAGCCCGTGCGGCGGCAAGCTTCTTTTGTCTATTTTGCACCAGGTCCCCCGGTTTTCGCGTCCGCGAACAACAGAAGGAAAACGCGCAGGCCTTGCATCTGGCGGCCGCAAACGCAATATCCCGCCTTGAAGGAGGCTGCGGCGCGCAGTTTAGCGCAATCTTCGCGCCTCCACTCAAGATTTATGCCAGCGAATAGCGAAAGGGGGCCAAGCGCCAATGCGGGATTCTGCGAGTCAAAACCAAGCATTTCAGGCCGATGTTGCCAAATTGCTGCACCTCATGGTGCATTCCGTCTACTCCGACAAAGACGTATTTTTGCGCGAAATTCTCTCGAACGCCGCCGATGCCTGCGAAAAATTACGTTACGAGGCGCTGGCCAATCCTGCTCTCGCCCCGCAGCCTTTCGCGGTCCGGATTTCGATCGATGCGGACTCAAAGACCATTGCCGTCGAGGACAATGGGATTGGCATGACGCACCAGGAACTTGCCGAGCATCTCGGCACCATAGCCCGCTCAGGGACTCGCGCATTCATCGAGCGCCTCGGCGAAAGCGTGGGAGAAGGGGCAGAGGCAGGTGAGAAGCTTGATCTCATCGGCCAGTTCGGAATTGGCTTTTATTCGGCCTTCATGGTGGCAAAAAGGGCCGATGTCTTCAGCCGCCGCGCGGGCTCCGGCGAGGCTTTTCGCTGGAGCTCCGAGGGACAAGGCACCTTTTCAATCGAACCCGCGACACTCGAAGAGGCGCCCGCCCCGGGCACCCGCGTGGTTCTCCATCTGAATGAGGGATCGCAGGAGTACCTTGAGCCTGGCCGCATAGAGCAAATCGTGCGCGAGCATTCGAGCGCGCTCACCGTGCCGATTGATGTTATCGAAAAGAACGGGGCGCAGCCTCGCCGTCTCACGGACGGCGCAGCCCTTTGGATGAAGCCCAAGTCTGCCATCGAAGAGAAAGATTATGTCGATTTCTATCAGAGTCTCGGAGGAATATTCGATCAGCCGGAATTAACGGTCCATTGGCACGCCGAAGGCCGTCAGGATTACACCGTTCTTGCCTTCGTGCCGGGTTCGCGGCCGTTCGATCTCTTTGATCCGGCCCGCCCGAGCCGGGCCAAGCTCTATGTCAAACACGTGCTTATAAAGGACGACGCCGAGATTTTGCCGCGGTGGATGCGATTTGTCCGCCTTGTCGTCGATTCGGCTGATCTCCCGCTCAATGTTTCGCGCGAAACGATACAGGAAAGCCCGGTCTTCGCCGCGATCAAAAAGGCGGTTACCAACCGCCTCCTGCAGGAGCTGACAAAGCTTGCAGAAACCGACAAGGAAAAATTCGCGAAAGTTTGGGACCATTTCGGCAGCGTATTGAAGGAGGGGCTTTATGAGGATCCCGAAAAGCGGGATGCCCTTTTTGCCCTTGCGCGCTTTGCGACCTCTTCCCATCCTGCCGGAGGGCGCAGCCTCAAGGATTATGTTGCCGAGTTACGGCCAAATCAGACCGCGATATATTATTTGCTTGGCGAGGATTTGGACAGGCTTCGCGCGAGTCCCCAGCTCGAAGGCTTTGCGGCCCGGGGCATAGAGGTCTTGCTGTTGCCTGATCCCGTGGACGCTTTCTGGGTCGCGACATCGGCAGGATTTGAGGGCAAACCATTCAAATCCGTGACGCAAGGTGCCGCAGACTTAACAGCGGTTCCTCTCGAGGAGCCGGCGAAGACAGGCGAGGCAGAGCCGGCGGCGCCATCGGCCGCCCTTGCAAGTCTTTATGCCCTTATGAAACAAGTTTTGGGTGAGGCTGTCGAAGACGTAAGGGCCTCCGGCCGCCTTTCATCGAGCCCGGCCTGCCTTGTTGCCTCCGAGCGGGGCCCGGACCGCCGCCTCGAGCGGCTCTTGGCCGAGGGCGGGCGGCTCAATTTCACATCGAAGCCAGTGCTCGAGATCAACCCAAACCACCCCCTCATCAAAGCACTTGCCGCGCGAATTGCCTTGCCGGACAAGGGGAAGCTCGAGGATATAATTTGGCTTCTCTTCGACGAAGCGCGCGTAATCGAGGGCGAAAAGCCTGCCGATGCTTCCCATTTTGCCGCCCGTCTGACCAAGGTCCTTCTCGATGCGGCTACGGTGCAAGCCTCATGAGCACAACGTCGGCGGGCGCGAGGCATCCTGCAGTTTCGGCAAGCATGCGTTTGGAACAGGCCCAGCGCGCGATCGCGCAAGATCTCGCTCTTTGCGGCGTCGAATCGCCCTCTGCCGATGCTCGCATCCTGCTTTGTGCCGCGCTGGGGATCGAGCATTTGGATCTCTTGCGCGACTCTGCCCGCTCGATTGGTGAGGCTGCCGCGGCGCTCGAAACCTTTGTGGCCCGGCGGCGCGAGGGGGAGCCGGTTTCGCGAATCATAGGCGAAAGAGATTTTTGGTGCTCGCGTTTCAAGATAAATCTTGCGGTTTTCGATCCGCGCCCGGCAACCGAGACTCTCGTTGAAGCCGTGCTCGAACATGCGGCTTTGTTTCCGCGCGAAACTTGGCGCATTCTTGATCTGGGGACTGGGTCCGGCGCCGTTCTTTGCGCGCTCTTGCGATCCCTCCCGGGATCGTTTGGCATTGGCGTAGATATTTCCGCGCAGGCCTGCATGGTTGCGCGCGGCAATCTCATGCGCTTAGGCCTTTCCCAGCGGGGACTAACTCTATGCGGCGACTGGGCGAAGGCGCTCCGCGGCCAGTTTGATGTCATCGTTTCCAATCCGCCTTACATCGCGCGCGGCGAATTCGGCCTGCTCCCGGTGGAAGTTCGCGAGCATGACCCGCACCTTGCCCTCGATGGCGGCAATGACGGTCTTGCCGCCTACCGGGAGATCATCCCTGCCCTTGACCGCCTACTTGCCCCGGGAGGATTCGTGGCCTTTGAAATCGGGGACGGGCAGCGATTCGCGGTCGAATTCCTGTTGCGGGACACCCTTCGCGCGGCAGCGGATGCAAAACTTGACCTCGACGGGCGTTGGCGCGTCGTGATGGCTCGATCCCGGCCATCGGCGGTGGCGTGACAAATCGGCCACAGATGGCGCCCAAAGAGTTCAGAATGCGCGTCGGAAGGAATATATTTTCGCGAAAGGGTCTTGGCGTTTGCGGCAAAAGCGACTAGGTTCTTCGCAGGTTAGGATTTCGCTCAAGTAGCGTAGCCGCGATTGGCGTTGAGGTCTCGTGTCTTTGCCCGCTTCCGTAACGGGCGGCCGATATGGTGATCTCCGCTAGTGCCTATGCCGCGGTGGCCGGCAAAACCGAGGTCGATGCCCTCAGGATCATGGCCCTGACATTTGGGACGGGAAGCCGCCGTTAGGGTGGTTCCTCGGGCGCAATCGTCGATGGCTGGAGAGCCTGAGACCGCTCGCGCTTTCGTAACTTTGTAAGGTGAGGCGTTCGTCAAGAACCGCTTCGCACGCCTGTGTGGCAGCGCGAAGCGCAGTGAGCATAATCCATAACGGCAAAATCCACCCAAGGATCATCGATGAGACCAGGACAGAGCAACAAGCGGATGCGGGGCCGCCCGAATGGCCGCGGCAAGGGGCCCAATCCCTTGACCAGGTCCTATGAGTCAAGCGGGCCTGACGTAAAGATTCGCGGCACTGCCCAGCACATAGGCGAGAAATACCTCCAGCTGGCACGCGACGCGCAAGCCTCCGGCGATCCTGTCATGGCAGAGAGCTATCTTCAGCATGCCGAGCACTATTTCCGGCTGATTGCTTCCGCCCAGCAAAGCCAGCAACAATTCTCGGGCAGTTATTCGAATCAGCCAGCCGATTCTCCCTTGGATGAGGCGGAAGAAGACGCTGACTTTGCCGGAATCCCCGACCGGTTTGCTTCTCCGCTTGAGCGGCTGAGCCCGCCGCCGCAACCAAATTTCTTACCGCCGCTACAATCTGCGCAGCCAGCACAAGAGCGGCCGGCGCATGGAGCGGGGGACCGCCAGGGTTTTGTCCGCCCCGAGCGTATGGGGCGCCCGGACCGGCCTTTCCAGGAAAGGAATTTCAGAGACAGAGATTTTCAGTCTCCCGAAAAGCCCGGCCAAGAGCAAAGGGGCTTTCAGGAGCGCAATGGCCGTGGCCGGGATCACGACAATCGCGGTAGCCATGGCCGCTCGCTGCGCGATTTCCAAAATGAGCCCT
>JAFMSB010000383.1 GCA_017353815.1 Methylocapsa sp.
TCCCAGCTGTGCCAGCATCAGCGGCCTGCCCCAAGCTTGTCAGCCGTCTTTGCTAACGTTATAACCTACCAGAATCGGCGTTAGGAAAATGCGATCTCAGCGAGCTGGAGCGCAAGCGGAGCCAGGCGGGAGAAGGCATTCGCTGTTCAGGCTTTCCGCTCTCGCACGGCTCGGCTTGGCGCTCGCAGTCATAGCGTGCCTTTGGGCCGCCGTATTTTGGGCTCTCGAATGAGACGCCCGGCTATCCTTGGACCTTGCCTCGATGGACATTGCCATCCGCTTCGATAACGTCACGCTCGGCTATGACCGCCATCCCGCCGTGCATCATCTCAATGGCGAGGTCGCGCGAGGGGCCCTGCTTGCCGTTTGCGGGCCGAACGGCGCCGGAAAGTCGACCTTGCTCAAGGGAATCGCGGGATCACTTTCCCCTCTGTCGGGAACGATCTCCTTGCATGGCACGAAAGCTCGCGAAATTGCGTTCCTGCCGCAAGCCGCCGAGATCGACAAAAGTTTTCCGGTTAGCGTCTTCGACCTTGTTGCCATGGGTCTGTGGAAGCGGCGTGGCGCGTTTGGCGCCATTACGGCAAAAGACGGCATGGAGATTTCTGCCGCGCTCGCCGCGGTTGGCCTCGAGGGCTTTGAGGATCGCTTGATCGCCACTCTTTCCGGCGGCCAGCTGCAGCGCATGCTGTTTGCGAGACTTCTCATGCAAAACGCAAGCCTGATTCTGCTCGACGAGCCTTTCACTGCGATCGATACGAAGACCATCTCGGATCTTCTTGCTCTGGTCGCGTCCTGGCAGAAGGAGAATCGAACCGTGCTTGTGGTCTCGCACGACCTCGATCTCGTGCACTCGCATTTCCCGCAGACCCTTCTGCTTGCCCGTGAGCAAATCGCGAGAGGCAAGACCGCTGCCGTTTTGACGGCCGAGAATTTGGTCCGGGCGCGGGCCATGGTGGAGGCATTCGACGCGCAAGCGCCGGCATGCGCGCGGGCGGCATGAGTCCGGCCCAGGCATTGTGCTTCGCCTCGGAGCAAGCCCTTGAGCTGGCATGATATTCTGATTACGCCATTCCTCGAATTTGCCTTCATGCGCCGGGCGCTCGCGGGCACGATTGCGCTCGCGGCCGCCGCGCCCCCGCTGGGCGTCTTTTTGATCTTGCGGCGGATGTCCTTGACCGGGGACGCGATGGGGCACGCGATCTTGCCCGGCGCGGCGCTTGGCTATCTTGCCGCAGGCCTCGCGCTTGGGCCGATGACTCTCGGCGGCTTGGCGGCGGGCCTCATCGTCGCTGTGGGCTCGGGCGCCGTCGCCCGCACCACGATTTTGCGCGAGGATGCTTCGCTTGCGGCGTTCTACCTCATCTCGCTTGCGCTTGGCGTGACCATCATCTCTTTGCGCGGCTCGAATATCGACCTGCTGCATGTGCTTTTTGGTAGCGTGCTTGCGCTTGACGATGCAACCCTCATTCTGCTTGCCGCGATTGCAAGCATCACGCTTGCCGCGCTTGCCGTTCTCTACCGGCCCTTGGTCGTCGAGACGGTCGATAGCCAGTTCCTTGGCTCCGTGAGCAGGACGGGCGGGACGGTTCAAATCGTGTTTTTGGCGCTCGTCGTGCTCAATCTCGTGGGCGCGTTTCACGCCCTCGGGACGCTGCTCGCGGTTGGCATAATGATGCTGCCTGCGGCTGCGGCAAGATTAATCACGCGCGATTTGTCCGCAATGATTCTGCTCTCGATGGCCCTAGCTGCCGTTGCGGGCTATGCTGGGCTCGTCATTTCTTTTCACGCCGGACTGCCATCCGGCCCGCTGATCACGCTGCTCGCAGGGCTCCTTTACCTGGTAGCGCTCGTCTTCGGGACAGCTGGCGGATTACTCCGCCATCTCTGGCCGGGGCGGCATTTGGAAGCGTGATTTTCTTTCGGCCACAGGAGAGCTTTGAAATGCGCACACGCATCGCCGCCCTTTGCCTCGCGCTCGCCTTGAGCCTCTCCTGGCTGGAAGGTATCCGCGCGGAAACGGCAAAAATTCCGGTGGTTGCCACCTTCTCCATTCTCGCGGATTTTGTGCGCAACATCGGCGGCGACCGCACCGATGTGACGATGCTCGTCGGCCCCGATGGCGATACCCATGTTTACCAGCCAAAGCCCGCCGATGCGGAGCGGCTCGGCAAGGCGCGTCTCATCGTCGTCAATGGGCTCGGCTTAGAGGGGTGGATCGACCGCCTCATCAAGGCCTCGGGCACCAAAGCGCCGGTCGTGATTGCAACGCAGGCGGTTAAGAAGCAGGATATGCGCGAAGAGGGACGCACCATAACCGATCCGCACGCCTGGCAGTCAATCGCCGATGCCAAAGTCTATGTCGCCAACATACGCGACGGTCTCATTGCGGCCGACCCGGAAGGAGAAGCCGCGTACCGCAATAATGCGAAGGAATATCTTGCGAAGCTTGATTCTCTCGAAAAGGAAGTGCTGGCAGAAATTTCCAAGATTCCCCCGAAGCGGCGGGAAATCATCACGACGCACGATGCTTTCGGCTATTTCGGAACG
>JAFMSB010000384.1 GCA_017353815.1 Methylocapsa sp.
GTCCTCCAATCTCGCGCGTTACGACGGCGTGCGCTATGGCTTGCGCGTGCCGGGCAAGGATATCGTCGAAATGTATGAGAACACCCGCGCCGCGGGCTTCGGCAAGGAGGTGCGGCGGCGAATCATGATTGGCACCTATGTGCTGTCGGCAGGCTATTACGATGCGTATTACCTAAGAGCGCAGAAAGTCCGCACCTTGATCAAACGGGACTTTGAAACCGCCTTTGAGAATGGGATTGACGCGATCCTGACCCCGGCAACACCGTCGGCCGCTTTCGGCTTTGGCGAAAAGGGCAAGGCCGATCCTGTCGAGATGTATTTGAACGACATTTTTACGGTGACGGTGAATATGGCCGGACTGCCTGGCATCTCGGTGCCCGCAGGGCTTTCGGCCGAGGGCCTGCCTTTGGGCCTGCAACTGATCGGCCGCGCATTCGACGAGGAAACGCTCTTCTCGGTAGCCCAGGTCATCGAAGAGTCGGCGCCAAAAATCGCGCCTCCCGGGAAATGGTGGCTGTCAAAATCCAATTGAACGGCATAACTCTTGGCGCGCGGTGCCTTGCCGGGTCTTAACGCAGTCGAAATGTCAGATCGAAGCATGCAACGGGCGGCGATAGCCATCATTGATCTCGGCGGGCAGTATTGCCACATGATCGGGCGCCGCCTTCGCGATATCGGCGTTTCTTCCGAGATCCTTCCGCCTTCGGTGCGCGCCGGGGAGTTTGAAGGCTTTGCCGGGATCATCCTTTCGGGAGGGCCTCAGAGCGTTTACGAAAGCGATGCGCCAAGCATCGACAGAGGGATTCTCGATCTGGATCTGCCCCTCCTCGGCATATGCTATGGCCACCAGCTGCTCGCCCATTTGCTTGGGGCGGACGTCCGGGCAAGCAGCGCGGAATATGGCCACGCAGTCTTGCAGCTGCGGCAAGAGCGGGGCGAAGACGCCCTCTTTGCCGCGACGCCTTCGAGCCAAGCCGTTTGGATGAGCCATGCCGACAGAGTTGAATCTCTCCCAGGCGGGTTCGAGATTCTGGCGGAGACGTCCTCCTGCGCAATTGCCGCCTTTGGCAATCCGCAGAGGCGGGTTTATGGCGTGCAGTTTCATCCCGAAGTGGCACATACGCTTTACGGCATTCGGCTTCTCAACAACTTTGCGCGAAAGATCTGCGGCGTTCATGCGCATGAGCATGTGAAGGACCGGGTCGAAAACCTCCTCTCGGACATCCGGAAGAAAGCCGCCAGCCGGCCGGTCTTTTTTTTCGTGAGCGGCGGAGTCGATTCGACCGTGGCCTTCAGTTTGGCCGCGCGCGCTCTGCCGCGCAACCAGCTCCTTGGCGTCTATGTCGACACCGGACTCATGCGGAAAGGCGAGACGCAGGAGCTTCGCTCGCTGCTCGATGAGGCGGGACTTGGTAACCGGCTGCGCATTCGCGACGAGTCCTCTCTTTTCTTGGGCGCGCTTCAAGGCATCTTCGAGCCGGAAGAAAAACGCACGATTATCGGTAAGCTTTTTGTCGATGTGCAGCATAGAGCCATGAGCGAATTGGGCATTGGCGGCGAATGGCTGCTCGGGCAAGGCACCATCTATCCGGATACGGTGGAATCGGGCGGAGCGGGCAAGGCCACGGCACTTATCAAGACGCATCACAACCGTTGCGCGGAGGTGCGCGAACTCATCGAGCAGGGTAAGGTGATCGAGCCATTAAGCGAATTTTACAAAGACGAGGTCCGGCAGGTCGGAGCCGAGCTGGGCCTGCCCAAGAGTTTGACGGAGCGCTGGCCGTTCCCTGGCCCGGGGCTTGCCATCCGCTGCCTTTGCGTTGATGGAACCCGGCCAAAGCCCATCGAAGATGCCGGCATTGATTGCGGCAGCGATTATCGCGCCGTCAGCGTTCCCGTTCGCAGCGTGGGCGTTCAGGGCGATGGGCGAACCTATCGCGGGGTTGCCGCCGTTCAGGGGCCGCTCGATTACGGAAGGCTCGCTTCTATCGGCAGCGAGCTCTGCAATAAAAGCCAGACCTTCAACAGGGTCGTTGCCTATCTCGCAGGTGCGGCAAATGAGCTGACATCCGGCAGGGTAACTCCGGCCCCTCTCAGCAAAGAAAGAATTGCGCTGCTGCGAGAGGCCGATCACATCGTTCGCGTGACGATGGAAGAAAGAGGCCTTGCCGCTTCCGTCTGGCAGTTTCCGGTCATCCTCGTCCCCGTTTCTTTCGCCGGTGGCGAGTCGATCGTGTTGCGGCCCGTAAATTCGCAGGACGGAATGACGGCAAGTTTTGCCAGGCTCCCGGAAAGCATCCTCGACTCGATCGCCGGCGAGATCGCGGATCTGCCTGGGATCGATGCGGTATTTTTGGATATCACCGGCAAACCTCCTGCCACGATCGAGTGGGAGTGATCGATACCGCCAGCATCGAACAGAGTAAGGCCGTTCCCATACCCACTGCAGCGGAGCTGCGGCCTCGATCACAACGCGGTCTGACTACCGGCGGCCTTTCTCCGTCACAAAGGCGAGCTTCGGCGAACCATTGTAGCCATATACATCA
>JAFMSB010000385.1 GCA_017353815.1 Methylocapsa sp.
AACGCGCGATGGCACCCTCGCGGCGGGAGTGCATTCCAAAGGAAAGCCGTGATCATATTGGGGCCAAAGTCCATGGACGACAAAGCCCAAATTGGCGCCGGCCGCGCATTGTCCCTGCGTTTTTGCAGCAGCGGGCGTCTCGCAAAAGCCCGGCGACCAGGAAAGCGCAAGCACATAAAAATCGAAATTGCCTGGAGTGCCATTGTCCGCTTGCAAGCCAGAGCGCGATGCGAGCAGGGCGGTGCCCGCCAAGATGATGGCTGGGAAAAGCGCCCCGTTTGGTTTCTTTAGACAGGCGGTTACGGCAAGCCGGGCGCAGAAAGACGGTTTCACCAAGGGTATCATGGCTCCTTGTGCGTGAATTGCCTGGAACAAAAGATTTGGCGCAGTTCAGCCGCGGTTATAAACATCCTGCAGCCGGACGATGTCGTCTTCGCCAAGATAAGATCCGGTCTGGACCTCGATCAATTCGAGATCGATCCGCCCAGGATTTGCCATGCGGTGCACGCATCCAATGGGCAAATAGATCGACTCGTTCTCGTGCACGAGAATGACTTCGTTATTCCTTGTGACTTCGGCCGTGCCTTTGACAACGATCCAATGCTCGGCCCGGTGAAAATGTTTCTGCAGGGAAAGCCGCGCGCCGGGCTTCACGACGATGCGTTTTACTTGATAACGAGTCCCGTAATCGACCGATTGAAAATAGCCCCACGGCCGGTAGGACCGTTTATGCTCCATGGCCTCCGGTCGCCTCTCGCACTTCATCCGGTCGACGAGCTGCTTAACATTATCTCCGTGAGCCTTATTGAGAACCAGCACCGCATCCTGTGTCGTGACAACAATGACGTCATCGACGCCGACCACCGTCGTCAGATGCTCCTCGGAGCGCACATGGACATTTGATGCATGCATGACAATGCCGCGGCCGCGGATCGAATTGCCGAGGGAATCGCGCTCCGACAATTGCCAAACCGCCCGCCAATTGCCGACGTCGGACCAGCCGACGTCCGCAGGCACGACGGCCGCCTTGGCGGTGCGCTCCATGACGGCATAATCGATTGATTTTTTGGGGGCGCGTCCAAATGCTTCCGCATCAAGGACCAAAAAATTCAGATCCTGCCTTGCTCGCGCGACCGCTCCGGCCGCGGCCTCAGCCATCTCGGACTCGAATTTGCGCAGCTCTTCTGCCATCACATCGGCGCGGAAAATGAAGTTCCCCGAATTCCAAAGATAATTTGCGGCAACGTAAGACTCCGCCGTCGCAGCGTCGGGCTTTTCGATAAAGGCCTCGGCCTTAAGCACCGCTCCATCTGGGGTAACGGCTTTTCCCGGCCGGATGTAACCAAAGCCAGTCGCGGGCTCGTCCGGCTTGATCCCCAGGGTGACGATATAGCCCTGCGCCGCAGCTTCGGCTGCTCTCTCGCACAGTTCGATGAATGCTTTCTGATCCCGCACGACATGGTCGGCCGCCAAAACAGCGACGATGGTGCCGGGCCCAGTCTGCAAAGCGAGCTCGGTTGCAACGGCTACCGCGGGGCCCGAATCCCGCCGGACGGGCTCAAGAACGATGCGAGCTTCGCGATCAATCTTTTCCAATTGCTCGGCGACAAGGAAACGGTAATCGTGGTTGGAAATGACGATTGGCGTCTGAAACGCGCCCCCGGTCACCGTTTCGGCCGCCATTTGAAAAGTCGAACGGGAGCCAACGAGCGAAATAAATTGCTTTGGCAGGCTTTCGCGCGACTCCGGCCACACCCGCGTGCCCGCGCCGCCGCACATGATCACCGGAAGAATTTTCATCCTTTTCGCTCCTCGCGATCAATAATTAAAGTCTGCCGTTCCATAGCACATATGTGAACATGCGCCTACATTTGATAAAAGATCCTGATACTCTGCTGCAGACATCGCGCTTCTGATCTGCCCCACGGAGATGCTTGCCAAGGGAGTCGGGCAAACCGCACCATGTTGCCATAGGCGCCAGGCGGCTCGGCCTCCGTTCGGGAAAAGTCTTGGCCGGATCAGGGGAAAGGCTTTTCCCAGGCGGCGGCATCTCGCTCAGATTGCAAGGCCGCGGCGGCACGGAGCGCAACTTCCTTCCGCTCGTTTTGAAACGCCGCACTTGCCGTGCGCAGGCCCTTCACAAGCTCGGGATCGGCAGTTGCTGGCGTTCCTCCAGCGAAAGGAGGCTTAGGATCATACTCCATGGCGAGCTGAACGCTTTTGGCGCGCCGCTCGCCAAACAATTGCGCCGCCAGTATCAGCGCAAAATCGATTCCCGAGGTCACGCCCGCGCCCGTAATCCGGTTGCGGTCGATGACCACCCGCTCATTGACTGGGATCGCTCCAAAATAAGCGAGCTGATCAAGCGACAGCCAATGGCATGCCGCGCGGTAGCCGGTGAGAAGACCCGCCGCGGCAAGAATGAGAGACCCGGTGCAAACCGAGGTAATCCATGAGCTGCCCCCGGCCTGGCGGCGCAAAAAGGCAAGCACCTCCATGTCTTTCATGAGCGCGATTTGGCCCGGACCGCCGGGAACAAACACAA
>JAFMSB010000386.1 GCA_017353815.1 Methylocapsa sp.
GCCCCCTATTCGCCCGCAGCCGCCAATTTGGGCATCGCCGGGCAAAGTTACGGAGCAAGGCTCAAGGGGATTTGCCGGCGCGTTGGCTTGCTGGAAATCTCCTGCGGCTGCCGCTCTATTCGAGCCAATCCCAAGGGCTGCCGCAATGCAGCCGGCAGAAACGAGAATGCTGCGAAAAGTCATCCGGGGCTCGGCGAATTGACGTTGGATCTTATACGCCTAAGTGACCTTACAATGAGGCGATATAATGATCCGTTAAGCCTTATCCCTGCCAATCGCCGAGCGCCGCTTGGATCAACGCGAGAGCGGCGACGGCGGCGGTATCGGCGCGCAAGATACGGGGGCCAAGAGGCAGGCGGACGGTGGTTGGCAAAGCGAGAAGCGCTTCCCGCTCGCTAGGATCGAAGCCTCCCTCCGGGCCGATGAGCACGGCAAGCTTGGCACAATTTGCCCGGCGGCGGCACGATTGTAGGATCTCGCAAGGGTTGCCAGCCGGTGCCTCTTCGTCGCAATAAATGAGCAGCCGGTCCGTCTCCCAAGTGGCAATGATTTGGCCAAGCGGCGTCAAAGGCAAAGAGCCGGGTAAGGAGAGAATACCGCATTGCTCTGCGGCTTCGATGGCATGAGCCCGCATCCGCTCCAAATTGACGCGCCGCGCCTGAGTCCGCCGCGTAAGCACCGGGCGCAATAGGCCCGCTCCCATTTCGACCGCCTTTTCAATAAGGTAATCCTGGCGCGCCTGCTTGAGCGGCGCAAAGAGGTAATGAAGCCCGCTTGGCGGCTGTTGCGGCCGCACCATGGTGAGAGCATTCAGTGTGACAAGCTTGCGGCTCGAAGAGACAAGGCAGGCCTCCCATTCGCCGTCGCGGCCGTTGAAAGCGAGGATTTTGTTCCCGTCGGCCAGGCGCAACACATTGCGGACATAATTTGTCTGTGTCTGGTCCAGATCTACTCTCGCTGATGGCGCAAGCGCGGCATTCACAAAGAGGCGCCGCGCGGCAAAATCATACCGGGGCATCCGGCCGCTCCCGAGCGTCTTCCCGCTCCGGCCAGCGCGCGGAGCGGAAATGACTGGCCCATTCTGGACTTGGCGCGCAGAATCTTGCAAGCTGGAACGGGTCCCGCCTGCAGAGCAGATGACCGGAAGTTGTTTGCATGCGGAGGAAAGGTTCCGCCCCCATTGGCGAGTTTCCGAAGGCATGACACCGAAAGGCTTGGATCATGGTGCCGTTTGATAGCAGTGGGCCTGCGGGCGAAGCGCTCCTCGGCCTCGTTGGCGGGCTTTCCTTATTTTTTTGTGGCGCGGCATATGCGGGAGACTGCAACCAAGATATCGGCGCTCTGACGAAAAAGCGGCAGGAAATCATCGACCAGCTCAACCGGCTTGCCCAGGGCGGCAAAAAGCAGCTTGATCCGGTCGCGTCTTGCCCAAAATTGCGCGCCCTGGTCGCCGCCGAGCGTGAGCTCGTTGCCTATCTTAGCAAAAACAAAGAATGGTGCGCTGTCCCCGACGAAGCCTTCCAAAACATCTCGGCCAGCGCCGGTAAAACCAGTAAGGTCGCAGGGCAAGCCTGCACGATTGCGGCGCAAATCAAAAAGGCGCAGGAGCAACAGTCCGCAGGGGCTGCCGCCGCCCAGCAGAAACTCCCTGCCGGGCCGCTGTGAGGCGGGCGCCCAAGCGGGATTGCGAAGAGGCGCGCGGCATGCCGGCGCTGGATGGCAACAAAAAGAGCCCAGGAGAAATGCGCCAGCCGCCGCCGGCTTTGCCCGACTCCGTGGAGGGACTTATCCTTATCCGCCTGGCGCCCAACTCGTGGCGTCCCTTTTTGCAGCTTGCCCGCCTCGATCGCCCAGCTGGATGGTGGCTACTGGTGCTGCCCTGCTGGTGGTCGAACGCTCTTGTGAGCATCGTGCAAAAAGAGCCGCTAAATTTGCGCGACCTCGCCCTTTTTTTTCTCGGCGCTGTCGTGATGCGAGGCGCGGGATCAACCTTCAATGACATCGTCGATCGCGATATCGACGCCAAGGTGGCGCGCACGCAAAGCCGCCCCTTGGCCTCAGGGCGAGTTAGCATTGGGGCCGCAGCTTTATTCCTTTGCGCGCAATGCCTCGCCGGCCTTGCGGTGCTTTTGCGATTCAACCGGTTTACCGTTTATCTTGGATTTGCCTCGCTTGGCGTGGCCGTGCTGTACCCATTTATGAAGCGAATCAGCTCCTGGCCGCAAGCGGTTCTTGGCGCGGCCTTCGCATGGGGAGCCTTGGTTGGATGGTCTGCGGCAACGGGTTCTCTCGCGGCAACCCCGGTTTTGCTCTATCTCGGCGCTGCCTTTTGGACCGTTGGTTATGACACAATCTATGCGCTTCAAGACATCGAGCACGATGCGCTTGCCGGGATAGGCTCGTCCGCGCTCTCATTCGGGAGCCATGTCCGTTTGGGGGTTCTGTGCCTCTACGGGCTTTCGCTTGCCTTTATCCAAGCCGCACTCCTTGCGGCCGGGGCGGGATGGCTTGCACAAGCTGGCCTCCTACTTTTTGCGC
>JAFMSB010000070.1 GCA_017353815.1 Methylocapsa sp.
GGATCTATATTTGCGATTACCTCAGCGAGAATTTCTCTCTTACGGGTGTCATTCAGGTCACCCCCCCGGCGGTAGTCACGGTCGTCGCATTTATCATCACACCAGTACGTTCCCCCACCGGCTTTGGGAACTTCGTTGGAGCCGAGTGCGATGATTTCGCCGTCCCGGCTGAAAATGGCCGCGCCAACTTGTCGGGAAAGGTCTAATGCCCTAAGTGCGGCTGCCTTAGCCATAAACAAACCGTACTCCATTTTCGTCGGAGAAATGGAGTTCGCTGAAAAGACGAGGTTACAGAACCGGGTAATTTGGTCCTTAATCGAGACGTTACTGTCGATGCTTATGATGAAATCGGCATCATGAAAAATCCTTGCGACGCGCTGACCATGAGGATTGTCGATTTCATCCTCATCGCGCTGGCAAATCTTTTCAGCATCGCCCCTGAAGGTTTTGGCAGCGGCCATATTATGGCCCTTAGCAAAAACTCTCGAAAGGTGGTCCACTCTTGAACCCCTCCTCGAATAAATTGAGACCTGAAAAAACAAACGATCATACACCGATCTCAACAGGTCAATTTCTTCTTCGCGCTTAAATTGATGAATCAAATATGCAGTCTTTGAATAGCGTTCGCACGGGTCTATATTTTCCCTAGCCCGTCTTTTAGCAATCCTGCTGATTACGGTGCCTGCCAGGGCGTGATTACCAAGATCCGTTCTTAGCTGATTCCCATAATCGATATGAGACTCGTAGCGCTCCAGCAGCGGAGATCTTTTTAAAGGTTGTGCCGGCCGAAAATATGCTTCAAGGCACGGGAAAATGTCAGTCACTTTTATCACTATAACGCGGTACTCCCGCTCCATAAAATATGACTTGAATGCCTCCAGTGTGCTCTCAATTTCGGCTCCAATCGGCGCCACAAATCCAAAAAATAATTCGGGAAACCTGATTCTGTCGATAGACACTGAGGCCCTCGTGCTTTAAAATTATAATAATTGAATATTATCGGGATACGGTGCCAGGCTAATGAAAATGAGGCCCACGCCTAGAGACCCTCAACAAATTCGTTCTGCAACTGAAGATCTTGTTAGGAGACATAAAGCGCATTTTCGCGAATGGCTTGATGCACGGAAAGCAGTCATCGATAGTTAAAAAGGTGCGAAATTCGAAGAACTCGCAAAATTCTCGGAAAGGGGGATAAATGATTGATCAGCCGATTGCAACTGGACGGCTTTGATCGCTTCGAAGATTGCCGATTTACGTCGTCCTCTGTCGCCGAGCCATAATCCCAGCCCGTGCGGTTTCTCCGATCGGCTTTAGGCAGGTGTTGTTTTCGCGCCGTGACATTGCGCTTGCCCTGGCTTAAGTTGGCCGCCCAGCCGCGCCGCGGCCCCTCCTCTCGAACCCTGCCGCCTTATTTGGGGACCCCATGTCTTCTTGCCGCTTCGATGTGCTTGGCCTTGGCAACGCAATCGTCGATGTTATCAGCCAGGCCGACGATGCTTTTCTTCTCGCCCAGGGATTGCGCAAGGGGGCGATGAGGCTGATTGACGAATCATGCGCGGATGCGCTTTACGCGGCCATGGGCCCGGCGGCGTTTGTGTCGGGAGGATCGGCGGCCAACACCATCATCGGCGCGGCGAGCCTTGGATGCGCCGCGGCCTTCATCGGCAAGGTCAAATCGGACGAAGCAGGCGCCGCCTTTGTTCACGACATCCGCGCAGCCAAGGTTAGCTACACGACGGGGCTCGCGGAAGATGGCCCGGCGACGGCGCGTTGCCTTGTGCTTGTCACGCCGGATGCGCAGCGCACTATGAACACTTTTTTAGGCGCGAGCCAGAATTTAACCGAGGCCGATGTCGACGAGGAGATGGTTGCGCAATCGGCGATAGTTTATCTTGAAGGCTATCTTTGGGATCCCCCCGCAGCGAAGGCGGCCTTTGTCAAAGCCGCAAAAATCGCCCGGGGCGCCGGCCGGAAGGTCGCGCTCACTTTGTCCGATTCCTTTTGTGTCGACCGGTACCGCAGCGAGTTTCTCGGGCTCATGCGCGCGGGCGCGATAGAAATCCTCTTTGCAAACGAAAGCGAGCTGCATTCGCTCTACCAGACCGCCGACTTCGAGACCGCGGTTGCGCAGCTCGGCGCCGAAAAAGTCCTGGGCGTTGTCACCCGCTCGGAAAAGGGTTCGCTTATAGTCACGAATGGCGAGGCGCTTGCCGTGCCCGCCTTTCCGGTCGAACAGGTCATCGATACGACGGGCGCGGGCGATCTCTTCGCTGCCGGCTTTTTGGCCGGGCTTTGCAAGCACAAGCCGCTCGCGACATGTGCGCAACTTGGCGCCCTTGCGGCCGCCGAAGTTATCCAGCATATTGGGGCGCGGCCGCTCGCCGATCTCCGTCAGCTCGCCGCGCAAACCGGGGTTGCTATTTAGGCTGCGGGCGAAAGCGAAAGACCATAGCCGCGAGCGGGTCCCGGCGATAAAGACAAAATTTAAAGGGAGGCACGGCATGTCTTCGGAGGAGGCCAAGCCCGCGGGTCCCGACCTCACCAGCGGCATCCCTCTCACGGAACTTGCCGATGGCGGCAAGATATTGGGCCGTGCCGGGGATGAGTCCGTGCTGCTTGTGCGCAAGGGCGAAGAAATCTTCGCGATTGGCGCAATATGCACGCATTACAGCGGGCCTCTCGCCGAAGGGCTTGTTGTGGGTGATACGATTCGCTGCCCGTGGCACCATGCCTGTTTTAGCTTGCATAGCGGGAAAGCACTCCGCGCGCCCGCCTTAAATCCGGTCTCCCGCTGGCGCGTGGCGCGGCGCGACGGGATCGTGTTTGTCGAAGAGAAGATCGAAGAGACGCCGCCCGCGCGTCTGTCGTCGCCGGGCTTGCCGGGCAGCGTGATCATTGTGGGAGGAGGCGCTGCGGGCAATGCCGCGGCCGAGGCGTTGCGCAACGAGGGCTTCGGCGGAAAGGTCACGATGCTAAGCGCCGATCAGAGCGGGCCTTACGACCGGCCCAATCTGTCGAAAGCCTATCTCGCAGGCTCGGCCGAAGAAGATTGGATTCCGCTGCGTTCGCCAGATTTTTATGAAACAAACGGCATCGAGCTAAAGCTCAACACCATTGTTGGTTCTTTGGATTCGGGCCGAAAAAGATTGCTGCTTTCGGACGGAACGGAGCTTTCCTATGACGCGCTCCTGCTCGCGACAGGCGCGGAGCCCGTGCGGCTTGATATTCCCGGCGCGAATTTCCCGCACGTGCACTATCTGCGCACGCTTGCCGACAGCCGCGCCATCATCGCTAAAGCGAAAACCGCGCGGCGCGCGGTGGTGCTCGGTGCGAGTTTCATCGGTCTCGAAGTTGCGGCGTCGCTGCGCGCGCGAAATATCGAGGTCGATATTGCGGCACCCGAAAAGACCCCGATGGCGCAAATCCTCGGGCCGGAGGCCGGCAATTTCATTCGCGCCCTGCACGAGGGGCATGGTGTGCGCTTCCATCTTGGCACGATGGCACAATCGATTTCCGCTGACGCCGTCACTCTCAACAATGGCGAGCGGCTCGATGCCGATCTCATCGTCATCGGCGCCGGAGTGCGGCCCTCGGTCGAACTCGCAGAGCGGGCAGGGCTTGCCATTGATCGCGGCGTCTTAGTGAACGAGTATCTTGCGGCGAGCGCCCCCGGCGTTTTTGCGGCGGGCGACATCGCCCGCTGGCCGGATAAGCTCACCGGCGAGCGAATCCGCATCGAGCATTTCGTTGTGGCGGAAAGACAGGGCCAGACCGCCGCGCGCAATATTTTGGGGGCGCGGGAGAAATTTGATGCCGCGCCGTTTTTCTGGACCGAACAATATGATGTCGCGATTGCCTATGTGGGCCACGCGGCTGGCTGGGATATGGCCGGAATCGACGGCAGTTTTGATGCGCGCGATTGCATGATCAGCTATTATCGCGGCGGCAAAAAACTTGCCGTCGCGACGATTGGCCGCGATCTTGCGAGCCTCGAGGCCGAGGCGGAATTCGAGCGGGCGATGGCCACGGCCTGAGGGAGCAAATCGCGAGCCAAGCAGATTCAGCCCCACAAGCAGATGGATACCAGCCGCCAAATTGCTGATCTAAAATCGTGCCAAGGGAAGCCGCTGCGAAGCTTGCCGCCACTGGAGAGACTTTCAAGACATGCGCGTTTATTATGATTCCGATGCCGACGCCAACCTCATCAAAGGCAGAAGGGTCGCGATCATCGGCTATGGCAGCCAAGGCCATGCCCATGCGCTTAATTTGCGCGATTCCGGGGTCAAAGACGTCTGCGTGGCCTTGCGCGAGGATTCGGCGACCGCAAAGAAGGCGGAGGCCGCCGGGCTTGAGGTCAAAACGGTGCGCGATGCGGCCAAATGGGCCGAGGTGGTGATGATGCTCGCCCCGGACGAATTGCAGCGCGATATTTATCATGAGCATCTGCGCTTCAATCTGAAGCAAGGCGCGGCCCTCATGTTCGCCCATGGCCTCAACATCCATTTCAGTCTCATCGAGCCGCGCGGCGATCTCGATGTGCTGATGGTTGCGCCAAAAGGGCCGGGCCACACCGTGCGCTCGGAATACAAGCGTGGCGGCGGCGTGCCGTGCCTCGTTGCAGTGGCCCGCAACCCATCGGGCAATGCGCATGATCTTGCGCTTTCCTATGGTTCGGCGATTGGCGGCGGGCGCGCGGGCCTGATCGAGACGACGTTCCGGGAAGAATGCGAGACCGACCTTTTTGGCGAGCAGGCCGTGCTTTGCGGCGGGCTTGTCGAGCTTATCCGCAATGGTTTCGAGACCTTGGTCGAGGCGGGCTATGCGCCCGAGATGGCCTATTTCGAATGCCTGCACGAAGTGAAACTCATTGTGGATCTAATTTACGAGGGCGGCATCGCGACCATGAATTATTCGGTCTCGAACACCGCCGAATATGGCGAATATGTCACCGGCCCGCGCATTATTACTGCCGAAACGAAGGCAGAAATGAAGCGGGTGCTGCAGGATATTCAATCGGGCCGGTTCACCCGCGATTGGATGCTCGAAAATCAGGTCAACCAGACGTCTTTCAAGGCGATGCGCGCGCGCGCGGCGGCGCACCCGATCGAGGAAGTTGGTGCCAGGCTCCGCGCCATGATGCCGTGGATCGGCGCGAGCCGCCTTGTCGATAAAGAGAAGAATTAGAGCGCCCGGCCGCGCCAAGAACATCTAGAATGATTCTAAAAATGTTTCACGTGAAACATTTTGGTCCGATCGGCGCAAAAACTCTTGCAAGGCGTCTTACAACCGGTTGCTCGGAGACGCAGGGAATCGGCCAAAAAACTGCCTTTTTGGCGATCTCAAGATCCAGCATGGCGTGGCGTTTGCAACTGCGGCCGCGTGCCGGGCTTGCCTGGTGCCTGCTTCAATTCAAGAATGCCCGCAGGGATGCGCTCAGTGTGGCAAGATCCCGGGTCTCGCACTCCCATATGACAAGCACCGACCAGCCGCCCGCTTCAAGCGCGGCGATGTGCCCGGCGTCGCGATTGCGGTTTCGGGCAAGCTTTGGCTCCCAATAATCGAGGTTTGATTTGGGCCTGCGCCGGTCCGGGCAATTCGGGTCGCCATGGAAATGCCAGAAGCAGCCGTGCACAAAGATCACCTTTCTGCGCGGCCCGAATACGAGGTCGGGCTTGCCCGGAAGATTTGGGCCGTGCAGCCGCTAGCAAAATTCTAGACACAATTGCTTTGAGTCAGATTTCCGCAGCTTGCGATGGGTCAATTGCCGAATAAACAACCGGCGCGGCTGTTTGCGGGGCAAAAAGTACAGGCCACCAAAACGGATGGCCGCCCCAACCATTGTCCTTTGCTCCCGTATTTCGAAATAGAAAAAGAATGGGCATTGTCCGTGCAAATGCCTCAGCAACATCCCTTTGTTGTTTCGTGTCTGGCGCGTTCTGAAATCGGCCACTTGGGCGGATCCGACCGGTCTTTCGGTCAGTTAACGCCAACACCAACGCCAGATCTCGCTCTGCAACATTCGGGTTCGTCCGTGCGAAGAAATCTATAGCAGCATGAAAGGCGTTCCAATCCCAATTGGTTTCTTCGATGTCGATAGTCTCGGCGATTTTTGCTACAATCTCATGGAGCTTAGGGATCGGTGCCGCCACGGGGATCTCCACGTCACGCCAATCAGCCGGGATCATCGCATCAATTCCATTCACAACCCGCTCAATCTTGCTTTTTGCTCCCGATTGAAAGCCGACAGGTAGGAGCCGACCGCCAGGACGGACCGCGATAAGGTCCGATAACATGACTTTGCTCGGCGCACAGGGCGTGATGGTACGACGCTCATCCAATCTGACGAATGCCACTCCGCGATCGTAAGCACCTTTCTCAAATGCCTCGCGAAGTGCAACTTCCAGCTCATGAATTCGATTGAGACGATCATAAACGGCGCGTGACGTGAAGAACCGTGTTACAGCTAAGTCACGCCGGTCTCGAGCACCATACATGCGGGAATGCTGCAGTACTGTGTCGGCCTGCATTCTTCTGGGATTTCGACCATAGTAAAAGGAAATTAGGTGTGGGATTGTGATACCCCGATCAAGGATGCTGCCGCCTATAAAAATGTTGCCGGACGCCCTTAACTTTAGCTCAGCTGTTTCTCGGTCAAGCAACGGCCTCAAATCGACGTCCGAATTGACTCGTTCAGGATGGACCTCTTCCTCGCGTAGGATTTTGGCGAACAGGTCGTAAGTCTCACATGGACTTGGCAAGTTGCCGCTATCAGCAAGCACTGACCGCTTTAGGTCATCAAGAGCTTCACCAAAAAGGCCGTGAAGACGGGCGTCATCCTGCTCGGCTGATACCCTAAAAAGTTCTAGCAAACGGGTGACGATGTCCCATTGCCATTCGTGCGCCTGCTTCTGCGTGTCATTGTGAATGACCATGGCATACTTCTTGGGCGTTAATTCTGCCTCCGTTTGCTGCCATCGTCGTATAGCAACTGCGAGAATAAAAGTCACCAATGCGCGACGGAGAACTCTGATATTATCGGACGTGAAGAGGCGATCTTTTCTTACAGTCCTTCCATCACTGGTACGAAGGGCATCCTGTTCTGCCAATGGTACCTCGACGTAGAGATAGCTTCGCGGGTCATTATCATCATAGTCACCAAAATAATCATCGCCACCCACATAGCGGCTATGGATCGGAAGCAGCTCCGTAAATGCGGGTCGTTTCGGGTGAAAAATGTAATTTGTACCTCGGTTTTTGTCATAATTCGCAGGCTGAAGATACAGTGAGTAGGGCGTCGCCGTTACCAGGAGAAAGGAGATCGCGCGAACCATTGTGCGTAAATCGTCCATCTGCTGCGCAATTCGGCCTTGCTCAATTTCCTCACTTCCCTTCTTTTTGACAAAGCGGACACTCGCCATGTCTGCCTCGTCGTCCACTAATAAAAGCTTCGTGTCTTTTAGTTCAGGATACTTCTTGTCGAAAAAGTTCAGCACCCTTTCCAGATTCTTGACCTGTTTTTTGGCAACAATGACCATTTTTCGACGTAGTTCAGATCTCGTCAGCCTGTCGGGCATTTCCATGACGTCAAATACAATGACTTCATCTCCCTCGACGAAGGTCTTGTAATCGTGGCCAATACGCTTCACCGTCTGGTCCGAAAGCGTCACGGTTCCTTTTGTGAGCACGACCGCGACATCAAAGCCG
>JAFMSB010000071.1 GCA_017353815.1 Methylocapsa sp.
TCATGAATTCCTGAAAGTCGATCGGGTTATCGGCGTGCGCCCCGCCGTTCAATATGTTCATCATCGGCACGGGCAGAACATGCGCTTGGACGCCGCCCACATAACGGTAAAGCGGCAGGCCGCTGGCCGCGGCCGCGGCCTTGGCGGCAGCAAGCGAGACCCCCAAAATGGCATTGGCGCCGAGCCGCGATTTGTTGGGCGTGCCGTCAAGCGCGATCATGATCTCGTCGATCTTGCTTTGGTCTTCGGCGTCTAACCCGCTCAAGGCATCAAAAATATCGCCGTTGACGCTGTCGACGGCTTTTTGGATGCCCTTGCCAAAATAGCGGTTTTTGTCGCCGTCGCGCAGTTCCACCGCCTCATGTGCGCCCGTCGATGCGCCCGATGGAACGGCCGCGCGCCCGAAGGAGCCATCTTCCAAGCTGACATCGACCTCGATGGTCGGATTGCCACGGCTGTCCAAAATTTCGCGCGCGGCGATGTCGGCGATTGCGGTCATGAAGGCTCCTGCTTCGGCGTTTTGGCTTTTACAGCTAGCGTGTTAAACGAGCTGCCGCAAGGCTTAGGCAGGCGTGCCGGATGACACTTGGAGACTGCGCTTTCGTGACCTTATTCGCCGTGGCGGCGGGCGGACCAATGGCGCCGGCCGATTGTCGCGCAGCGGAAGGCACTGCGAGCGCGCAATCTCCGCCCGTTGCGGCGGCACCCTCGGCGCCAGCCAAGGTGGAGGGCAACGCGGAGAAAAGCGGGCAGCCGGAGACGCAGCAAGCGGGCGCAGATCCCAGTTTCGACGCAGCCGGGGCCAGAAGATCCTACCGGGCGTTGATCCGGACGGAGGCCGAAAAGAACGGCCTGCCGCCGGATATCGCCGATGCCGTGGCCGCAATCGAGAGCGGCTACGATCCTGCGGCGCTCGGCGCGGCAGGCGAGATCGGTCTGATGCAAGTGCTCCCGAGCACCGCGGCGATGCTTGGCTTTAGGGGCGACCTCGCCGAGCTTTCCCGGCCGGATGTTAACATCCGCTTTGGCGTGGCATATCTTTCCCAGGCTTGGCGCCTAACGGGCGGCGATTTGTGCCGCAGCTTGATGAAGTACCGGGCGGGCCATGGGGAGGAATCCATGTCGCCGCTTTCCATCACCTATTGCGGCAGGGCGCGGGCCCAGCTTGCGGCCATGGGCTCGCCTTTTGCGGAGGCAGCTCCGGTACCCTTCGCCCTTGTCCCGCCCGTGGCGGGAATTGCCCCGCGCCTGCCCCGGCGCGGCCCGGCAAAAAATCGCACGGCGACGGTGAGCCGCGCCTTTTGGGCCGCCGAAGAAGCGCGGGTCAAGGCCATCAGCCGGCGAATCGAGGCGAGATGGCGGAAGATGGCTGCGCGCTAGAGCGAATTCCGCAAAAGTTGACAAGCTTTCGCGGCTAGAATTCGCTTCAGCCATTTGGCGCGATTTCCTATCGCTTGGCCGATTCCAGCCGAGCGGAAAGCGCGCTAAGGTTGCGCGCTCGGCTCTCCCGGGCGCGATATCTTGGGCTCAGAATACTCGTTTATGGCATTTGCGAGAACGGATGCGAGAGTTTTTGTCCCTCGCGCCGTTTGATGGACGCCATCGGCCAGATAAGCTTCTTCGTTCCAATCCGGAACCTCGGCGAAGTCGATACATTTCGCCCCGGCACCCCGGCAAATTTCCATAACCGGCGCAATTGTCCGCCGCCACGCTGCGCGGTCGCGCAGATTTGCGATTGTTGGATAAAAGAACATGATGAGCTTGCTCGCTTTGGGGATGCCGTTCACGAACTCCTTGAAGCGCTCCAATTGATTCTCGTCTGGCATTCCCATTGCCGGCGGAGAGGAGGGATTGTTGCGCGGGGCAAAAAAGGCCGCACCTGAATACCATGCCCGCAAAAGGGTATGCGCGATGCGCGACCACGGACGCCAGCTGGGGCAGAAATTGTAACCCGGCCAAGGGTCGGGCCCGCTCATCCCGCCCTCCATGAACTCGATTACGACAACGTCGGCGTTTCGCAAGACATCGCCATTGCGATCGAAATAGGCCATTTCGTTGACGTTCGACCAGCCTGGCGCCGCCACGGGCCAGACGGCGTAATGGTCCTTCAATTGCTTTGCGAGCTGCGCCCCAAGCAGGCCGTCAAAATTGGACTCGAGGCTCCCCACAACGATGCTGTTGCCCGTGATGACGATATTTGGGTGTGCCTCGGCACTCCAGTTGGAGCGGCTTGCCATGTGCCTGTCATTGAAGTGCCATTCGTTGCGATTGCGGCCAATCCCGTGCTGATTTGCCGAAGGGATGTATTTTATTTCGCCGCCGACATCGCAAACGGGATAGGCTCCGGCGCCTTCGAGCCGCAGCCCGGCTTCGGATGCGGCAAATATCAAAGCAGTGCCCGCAATCGCAACTGCGGCCGTCCAGCGCAAGCCCATGCGGCCCTCCGTCGTTGGTGTGGCGCTTCGCGCTTGGCACGCGCAGAAATAACGGCAACGGTGACAACCGGAGCGCGGACGACCAGTGCTAACCGATGCTCACCAAGAATTTAAAGGGCGAATCCGATCCGCCCGCCACAATGTGGTTTTCGCCACGATGCAAGGGCGCGGAGTCTTTTGTGAAATAGTGGCCAATGGCTTGGCCATTCACTAGCGTCCCCAGCGTGCTTCCGAGGTCTGCGGCAACGAACCCGCCAACGGTTCGCCCAATCATGAAGTGCTGGCGCGAGAGGCGGAATGGCAAATAATCGTTAATCGAGAGATCGGGATGCTGCGATGGCAAAGTTTCGTTTTCGGCCGGCGTTCGGCCGATCACGAATGGCAGTCTGGCGATCCGGATAGGCGCGGCGCCGATACTGGCCTGCAATGCGGCGCTTTCCGCAGCGATTGAAATTGCAATTTCATTTTCGCCTCTTGGTTCCGAAGCCGGTCCGCTCGGCCCTCCTGAGCCGCTATGTGAAAAACTGTGGAGTTCGCCGGAAATCTTATCCTCGATATCCCTCAGCCTGACGCTCAGCCGCAAGATCAAATCGCGTGCCAGCACGGGGTCGTTGCTCACGCGCTCCAGGAACTGTTGGGCCGTAAGAACCTCGGCTTCCCCATCTTCACTCGCGCGTGCCGAGGCGCTTCTGCTGCGGCCTTCAATAACACCCATTTCGCCCACCCATTCGCCGCTTCGCACATGCCCAAGCAAGACCGAATCAGTGCCCATGTTGCGCCAAATTTCGATCTCGCCGCTTTTGACCAGCAATACCCGGTCGCTTGCATCGTCTTGACGGAACAGAAAGTCCCCCCTTTTGAATCGAGCAAGCATGCTCATAACGCCGGTTCCCTTCCGCTAAGCATTATCACTGGCGTTCGCCGAATCTTCCGTTAACTTGCTTCATTCTATTCGCAAGCGTGCAGGAGACTAGCGCTCGCTCATTCTGTTGGGACAGTCAAGCGGGTACGGGCTCGTGATGGCCGGCCGCCCAAAGCAGACCGCATTTCCGCTCGGGTTGCGGGCTAGGGCTTCTTGCTTTTAGTCCTCTCGAACAGGAAGGGGGCAACATCGGCGGGCTTTGGCGCCTTGCCACTACTGAATGGAAGCGGCCGGCAGACCGCCATGGCCGAGAGTCCAACGCGGGTCGTGAGCATTCCATTCAAGACGCCCTCGCCGAGCCTCACCGAGACCTTGGCCGCGATGCCATGGCCGAGAAATTGCTGGATGAGACTATCGCCTGCCGCCATACCGCCGGTTACCGCAATATGCGCGCCAATTGCGCGCAGGAGCCGGAGCAGGCCCAAAAAGCCGGGCCTGCCGCCATATATGACCGCGACGCGGCGGATGAGCCGCATGGCCTGCGCGGCAACGAATATCACATCGATGATTGCGCGCGGCGCAAGCGCCGTGACCATCGACACGCGCTTTGCCGCACGGGCGATCTCGCGCCTTGCCTCAGCATCGAGCGGCGCAATGAGCGTGCGCTCGGCAATGTCGATGAGATCCCGGCCGTCGACGATGTCATGCGAAAGCTCGCGGAGCTGATTGCGCGCATTCGCGGCCTCGGGCTTCGATGCGTAAAGATCAGAGAGCTCGCGCGTGAGCTTGCGCGCCGCGTCGAAGTCATCACGCTCACGCGCAAGGCCGAGCCCCGTGTGGAGCTCGGAGATATGGCGCTGGCGCAGAAACCCCCCGATCTCACGCACGGAGAGCACGAAGAGCGCGAGCCCCGCAACCGCGGCAAGCGCAAGACCGAGGGTGCCGATAATAGGATAAAAGGCGAAGAGATTCTCGATCAGGCGGGCGAGCCAGACACCGAAGGCAAGCGAGACGAGCCCGCCCGCTGCCGACCAAAAAAGACCGGCCCAGGAAAGGAGTGCCTTTTTGGCGGAACCTGCATTTTCCGCCGCCTTAGGAGCGGCCGGCCGGGGTTCATGGGTGGCGGCCACATAAGCAATCGCCTCGGCCTCGTAGTGATCCCTTGTTTCGATGATCACCGGGCCGGCATCGGTGCCAGGCGCATCCGCTTCGATGCGAAACGCACGCGGGCGCGGTTTTGATTCGGGTGCCACTCTTAGACCTCGTAACATGCGCCAAGCGCCGGGACTCCGCCTCGAAAATAACCGGCGGCCCCTACCGCTCCTCCTCCTCGAGCATGGCTTTGAGCCTCTCGCATTCGGCGCCGGCCAGGCAATCTGCGGCGGCAATGTTTCTCGGCCGCCGACGCTGCGCCATGAATATAATGATGACACCCGAAAAAAGTAAAAGAAATGGGCCGGCCCACAAGAGCCAGGTTTCGAGCTTGAAAGGGGGCTTGAGCAGAATGAAATCGCCATAGCGCCCGACGAGAAAAGAGCGGATCTGGTCATCGCTGTCGCCCGCTTGCAGGCGTTCGCGGACAAGTAGCCGAAGATCGCGGGCAAGATCGGCATTCGATTCGTCGATCGACTCATTCTGGCAGACCATGCAGCGCAATTGCGCCGAAAGCGCCCGTGCGCGCGCCTCGAGCTTAGGGTCGCGCATGATTTCGTCGGGTTGCACCGCATGCGCAGCAACCGGCGCAATCAGGAGCAGAGCAAGCAGAACAGCGCGAAGGAGCCGCATGGCGTTCATTCCGCGGGCTGCGGGCGTGCCGCCTGCGCTTTGCGGGCGCGATGCGCGAAGCCAAAGCGGAAGCTGCGATCGCTCAGCGATAGGCATCCGCCGAAAGCCATGACCAAGGCCCCGATCCAGATCAAGATGACAAGCGGCCGCCAGAAGATGCGGGCGTTCCAGGCGCCCTCCTGCGCGCCATCGGCAATGCTCACATAGACTTGGCCGAGGCCGAGCGTTGCAATACCCGCTTCCGATTTGCTCATTCCGCGCACCGGATAAAAGCGCGTCGATGGCTCGATCACGGCAACCGGCGTTCCTTTTGAGCGAATGACCATGCGCGCGGCAAGCTCGCTATAGTTTGGGCCGTTGCGGCGTGCAACGCTCTCGAAGGCAAGCTCATAGGGGCCGATTCCGGCTGTGTCTCCGGGCCTCAAACTGGTAATCTTCTCGGCTCCCCAGCCGGTTGCGGCAAGGCCAAGCAAGGTCACGCCGATTCCCGCGTGCGCGAATGCCGTGCCAAAGGCGTGGCGCGGAAGACCCAGCATCCGCCGCGCCACCGCGCTGGCGGCCCCTCCGCCCGCAAAAATTCGCCTGCCAAGGTCGATGAACGAGCCCGCGATGACATAAAAGGCGAGGCCAGCGGCGATCACGCTGAGCGCAGGCCCGCCATGCCAGGCGGCAAAAAGAGCGATCGCTACAAGCCCGGCTGCGAATGCGGCGGCGAGCCTTTGCGCGACGCCAAGGAGGTCGCCCCGTTTCCAAGGCAAAAGCTGGCCGATGGGCATCACGATAAACAGGGGTAGGAACAGGGGAACGAAGGTGAGATTGTAATAGGGAGGGCCAACGGAGATTTTTTCGCCCGTCAAAGCTTCCAGTGCAAGCGGGTAAAGCGTCCCGGTAACGACGGTTGCACAGCACGCGCTCAAGATAAGGTTGTTGAGGACGAGCGCGCCCTCGCGCGACACCGGCGCAAAGAGTCCGCCCTGCTTCAGATGGCTCGCGCGAAGAGCAAAAAGCGCAAACGATCCGCAAATGAAGATTATCAAAATGGCAAGAATGAAGACTCCCCGCGTCGGGTCGCTCGCAAAGGCATGGACGGACGTCAAGACGCCGGAGCGGACAAGGAAAGTCCCAACGAGCGATAAGGAAAAGGCAAGGATAGCGAGAAAGACGGTCCAGATTTTGAGCGCTTCCCGCTTTTCCATCACGGCCGTGCAATGCAAGAGGGCGGTCGCGGCAAGCCATGGCATGAGCGAGGCGTTCTCGACTGGATCCCAGAACCAGAACCCGCCCCAGCCAAGCGTATAATAGGCCCAGTAGGACCCCATGGCGATGCCGAGCGTAAGCGCGATCCAGGCGATCAACGTCCAGGGCCGCACGAAACGCGCAAATGCCGCATCGATCCGTCCGCAGATGAGCGCCGCCGCGGCAAAGGAGTAGGTGATCGAAAGCCCGACATAGCCGAGATAAAGGAGCGGCGGATGGATGGCGAGGCCGGGATCTTGCAGGATGGGGTTGAGATCTCTCCCTTCCGCGGGGGGCATCGCCACGCGCGCAAATGGATTCGATGTGAGAAGGATGAAGAGGAGGAAAGCGGCCCCGATCCAAGATTGCACGGCGAGCACATTCGCCCGCATGTCTTTCGGCATGGATTGCGAGAGCAAAGCAACGGCCGCGCCAAAGAGCGAAAGCACCAGCACCCAAAGCAGCATCGAGCCTTCGTGATTGCCCCAGACGCCGGTAATTTTATAGATCAAGGGTTTTGCAGAGTGCGAATTCTCGATCACATTGACGAGCGAGAAATCCGATACGGCATGCGAGAATGTGAGGGCAAAATAAGCATAACCGACAAGGCCAAAGCCCGCGATCGCGACGGGAGGCGCAACGGCCATTAACCGCTCGTCGCGCGCGAGACTGCCCCAAAGAGGCAAGACGGAATTGACGATGGCGAGCGCCAAGGCAAGAACGAGAGCATAATGGCCGGTTTCGACAATCATGCGGGGCTCAATTTCGGGAGGGTGGCGGTCAATTCAAACATCCTCGGGGGCGCCATTATTGGCCGGCGGCGGCGGCTTTTCCGCCTTCTTGCCAGCGCCCTTGTTTCTTCAACGCATCGGCGACGTCTTTTGGCATATAGCGCTCGTCATGTTTGGCAAGGATGGTGTCGGCGTGGAACATCTTGTCCTTTTCGATTGCTCCCTCGGCGACCACGCCTTGGCCTTCCCGGAACAGATCTGGGAGGATTCCAGTGTAAGTGACCTCGACCTCTCGGGCGTTATCGGTTATGGCAAAGCGCACGGTGTCGTGGCCCTTGCGGATAAGCGAGCCTTGTTTCACGAGGCCGCCAATGCGCAGCCTTTGCCCGGCGTGCGGCGCCTTGTGCAGGAGCTCGCTCGGGCCATAAAAGAACACGATGTTGTCGCGCAAGGCAGCGAGCGCGAGGCCAAGCGCAAGGCCGAGCACGGAGAGCGCCGAAGCAATGAGAGCGAGGCGGCGTTTTTTGCGGGTCATTGCTGGACTAGCCTTCAAGACCGAGTTCGCGCGCG
>JAFMSB010000387.1 GCA_017353815.1 Methylocapsa sp.
CCGCGGCATTGTCGAGCGCAATCGCAATGGCAAGCGGGATTTCGAGCGCACCCGGCACGGTAACAATCTCATAGGAGGCGCGCGCCGCGCGAAAAGCGGCTGTTGCGCCATCAAGCAGCGGGGCGGAGATTTTTTCGTAAAAGCGCGCCTCAACGATGAGGAAGCGCGCGCCTTCGACCGTTTCTTGGGAGGCGCGCGGCGAGCGATGCGGCGAGGCCATGAGGAGTCTCCCCGTGGAGGCGGGCAGCAGCAGGTCTCATATGGGACCGCGCCCGGGCGGGCTGCAATCTTACGTGCAAGCACTCACGAGGATGCACTATAGCCATGCTTGACTTTGGTCGTCCGCAGGATTGCAAGAGCCTCCGAATTCTTGCCGTTCGCGCAAGCGGCGGCCGCGCGGCTCATGTCCATCTGAATCGCATCGTAGACGGTGCGGTTGAGCATGCCGGTCGAAACATCGGTGTCGATCAGCGCCTGGTAATGATTGAGGTCCTTGGTGCAGGCGGCGTTTTCGGGGAGCGCAGGCCAGGCGGGCCGGGCCGGGCCGGGCGCAACGGCGGCCATGGCTGGGGCAACGGGCCGGGCGCAGCCGGAAAGCGCCAGCGCAGCAAAAAACAGACTGAGTGGCGCGGCAATGCCGATGAGTGAACCAAAGCCAAAGGTTTTCCCCATTCCTCCCTCCAAAACTGCCGGGCGCCTTGGGCCCGGAAGCCTCGTCACTACCCATTTGCCGGCCGCTAATCAATGACTGGCTTAAGATAGCCCCGCGTTTTCCTGGCCCCGCTGCGGATTGGACACAGTTCTGATATTGCGGTCCGCATCGAGACGGCGGAAATCTCCGGCGCTGTCTGCATTACCTAAACAGGCAGGTTGCGCCAATCCAACACAAAGCACGGAAGTGAACAATAAACCCGAAGTTTCGTGCAGGGAGGAAGCAAGAGCGATGAGCCCAAGCAAGATCATGCTGATCCGGCACGCCGAGCGCCCGAGCAGCGATAAAACGGTCCGCGGCGTCAGTCTCGAAGGCGCAAAGGACAAGGAAGAGCTGACGGTTCGCGGTTGGCAGCGCGCGGGCGCGCTCGTGCGCTTCTTCGCGCCGCTCGAGGACCGCTTTTCGAACCCGGCCTTGGCCCGGCCCGATATCTTATTTGCCTGCCGGGCAGGCCCGGAAGCGCCGAGCCTGCGTCCGCAGCACACCCTAATGCCGCTCGCCGGGCTTCTGAAGGTCGAGTTCAACTGCGCCTATTGGGAAGGCGAGGAAGCAGAGCTTGTCCGCGCTGTGCTCGCGGCGAAAGCCCGCACCGCGCTCATTTCGTGGAAGCATAGAAACATGCACGTGATTGCGAACGAAATTTTGGGGAACACAACAAACGCGCCGCAATTTTGGCCCATTGATCGCGTCGATCTGGTGTGGATTTTCGACCGCTCCAGTTCCGGCTGGGCTTTTACCCAGATCCCTCAGCTTCTCCTTGCCGGCGACCGTCCTGGAGCCGCAGCCTAAGGGAGGGCGCAAGATATCCAATGCCCGCGGCAGCGGCGTCCGCGCGGCAGAGTTGCCCGGTGCGGCCGCCGGCAATAAATATCTGCCGCCTGCTGGCGGCCTCCAGCCCGTAAACCGCGGCGTGAATGGCCCGATGAGCTCCAACAGCAGCCCAAAATGCCGATTCGAGCGGATCGCCTTTCTGTCCGCAGCCACGCCCGAAGCGACTAAGGCCCGGGAGGATTTGATTTCGCGTTATGGCGCGGTTGATCCCGATTCGGCCGATGTCGTGGTCGCCCTCGGCGGCGATGGGCTGATGTTGCAGACACTCCATAGGTTCATGGGCAAGAACAAGCCGATCTACGGCATGAAGCTTGGGTCGGTCGGCTTTCTCATGAATGAGTTCCATGGCCCCGATCTCGATGACCGGCTCGACCGGGCCGAAGCCTCAATCGTGCATCCGCTGATCATGGAAGCCACTCTCATGGGCGGCGAGACCATTACGGCACGCGCGATCAACGAGGTCTCGGTCCTGCGCCAGTCCTATCAGGCTGCCAAAATGCGAATTTTGCTGGACGGCAGGGAAAGGCTCGGCGAGCTCATTGCCGATGGGCTGATTGTCGCGACACCGGTCGGCTCGACCGCCTACAATCTATCGGCGCATGGGCCGATACTTCCGCTCGATGCGACACTGATGCCGCTTACTCCAATTGCCGCATTCCGGCCCCGCCGCTGGCGCGGCGCACTTTTGCCGGATACGGCGCATGTGAGCATCGATATCCTGGAGGCGGAGAAACGTCCCGTGTCGGCGGTCGCCGACCATATTGAAGTAAGGAACGTCCTAAAGGTCTCGGTCGCGATGGACCATGCAACCGGGCTCGTGCTGCTTCACGATCCTGGCCATTCGCTCGAAGAGCGCATCTTGCGCGAGCAATTCGGATATTAAAGGCATGAGCGGCGATATTTGTCTTCGCGGGCGGGAGATCGTTGCGCGCGGC
>JAFMSB010000388.1 GCA_017353815.1 Methylocapsa sp.
AGATGCTGCTCGCGGGCAATGACGAGTTCTGTTGCCGCCAAAGCATCGGCGAGCTTGCGAGCCTCGACGGCCACGCGGGAGGCATAGATTGCGACAAAGCCCGCGCCGAGCGAAATCGCAATCCAGATTCCGGCTTTGTAGACCCAAGGAAGCTGAAGCTGCTCCCCAGGATACCAAGGCAAAGGGTAATGGCGAAAGGTCAGCGCCGTCACCGCGGCAATCATCAGCAGGGTTAAAAGCGAAGTAATCCTGCCCGATAGCGAGACGGCCGAGATGATGATCGGAGCAAGGTAAAGAACGAGAAACGGATTTTGGATGCCGCCGGTCAGGTATAGAAGTGCCGTAAGCTGGACGATATCGTAAGCGAGCAGCAGTGCTGCTGGCGCATCCTCGAGCCGCTCGGTGCGGCCAAATCGCAGCCTGAGCCCTACGTTGAGCAGTCCAGATACTGCTATGATCAAGAGGCAGCGGCCGATCGGAAATCGGAAGTGCAGCCCAAAATAGGTGACGGCAATCGCCATTAGCTGTCCAAGGAGGGCAAGCCAGCGCAGCTTAATGAGCGTCTCGACACGCAGCCTCCGCGAACGGCGGCTAAGGTCAATATTGATCGGGTCGGGCATGAGAACCCCTGCGCTGACGCCAGAAAGTAAAGGCTGTTATTTGAGCCTCAGGCAAGCTTGCGCAAGTGATTTTGCCATCCTCATTCGGGGGATGCGGAAGTTTTGAAATCGAGATAAATTTATCGAACCTTCAGCTCCCGCTTGGAGTTAGCGATAGAGTCGCCCTCGAAGATTCGCCGCACTGGCGTTGCCTGCTCCACGTGCCAAAGGAATCCTGCTCCACGTGCCAAAGGAATGATGTGCGAGCTGCGCGAGACAGACGCAAGTGCGGGTTTCTACAAAAGTCAAGAAGGGGCCGGAATGGCAACGTAGATTGGACAAGTTTCAACACAATATTGTGCAAATTCATTGAAGTCCGTTCAGCCAATATTCAGATGTTTGTGAGACAATATTGCAACGAGCGAAACTACTGTGGTACGCTTCCGCCAGCGGTGTTGGCTGTGCCCAAAGAGGAATCGCCGGAAAGTGCCGCCTGTTTGTCCTGGGCAAACCGGTGCGCTTGGCCCTACCGGGGGCCGGGAAGAGAAGTTTTGTTCGGGCATGAAGCAAGGTTTGGACGGCTCGCAGGATAAGAAATCGGCAGGATAAGAAATCGGCAAGGATAAAAAAAATGCCGCCATTCGCCTATGAACTGCATGAATTGACGTATTTTGCCTTGGCGCCGGTGCGTGCGCTCACCGACGTGGCGCGGACTTGGCTTGAGAGCCCTATCAACCCGGTATCTTATACAAGTGCGGGCCGGAACCTTGCCGCATCGGCAAAGGTTTTCGAGCGGTTAACGAGGCGCTACGACAAGCCCGCTTTCGGTCTGTCTTCTGTCACTGTCGAGGGCGCATTAGCGCCGGTGGCGGAGCGAGTCATTTGGGAACGGCCTTTCTGTAAGCTTCTCCATTTTGAAAAACAATTTGACGCCAGGTCTCGCGAGCCGCAACAGAAGCTTCTTATGATTGCACCTCTGTCAGGGCATCACGCGACCTTGCTGCGGGGCACGGTCGAAGCTTTCCTCCCCTATTATGATGTCTTTATTACCGATTGGATCGATGCGCGGACAGCGCCTCTTGAGGCAGGTCCTTTCGGCCTTGACGATTACATCGATTACGTAACGGAAATGTGTGCCGTCCTTAGCCGGCAGGGGGACGGCCGCCTCTTGCATACCATGGGAGTCTGTCAGCCGGCGGTTCCGCTCATTGCGGCGGTCGCGTTGATGGAGGCCGAAGATAGCCCGCATATCCCGGAATCGATGACCCTTATGGGCGGTCCCATCGACACAAGGCGAAGCCCCACCAAGGTCAATCTCCTCGCGCAGGAGCGCGGCAGCGCCTGGTTCAAGCACAATTGCGTCTGCCATGTGCCTTTTGGGTACCGGGGCGCGGGGCGCGAGGTTTACCCCGGTTTCCTGCAACTGACGGGGTTCATGGCGATGAATATCGACCGCCACGTAACCGCGCATCTGGAATTCTTCGATCACCTCGTCAAGGGCGATGGCGACTCGGCAAGAAAGCACCGCGAGTTCTATGACGAGTATCGCGCCGTTATGGACCTGCCGGCCGAATTTTATCTGCAGACCGTCGATACGGTCTTCGTCCGCCACGCCCTCCCCAAAGGGCAGATGACGCACCGCGGCACGCCTGTCGATCTGCGTGCGATCCGCCGCGCGGGACTCCTCACCGTCGAAGGAGGAAACGACGATATCTCCGGGATCGGCCAGACTCAGGCGGCGCAAGATCTTTGCAGCGGCATCCCGCCTTCGCGAAAAGCTGATTATCTGCAGAAAAACGTGGGCCATTACGGAGTGTTTAATGGCTCCCGATTCCGCAACGAGGTCGTCCCCAGGGTCCGCGAGTTCCATCG
>JAFMSB010000072.1 GCA_017353815.1 Methylocapsa sp.
GCCTTGGCACTCGGGATGTTTTTCGCCATATTCGAATATCGCGCGATTGGCGGCCTCGAAGGCAATCGCCAGCGAAGCCGGAATTTGCCGCCGCGAGGTAAAATAAGCGCGCGCTACGGCGTCGATGGCAATAGCGCTTGCGACTTCTCCCGCCGCATGCCCTCCCATTCCATCGGCGGCGATAAGCAGCGAGCCCCTCGGGGCAGCAAGATCGTTCTGGGAGGGAGCGAAAAAGCCGATCGCATCCTCATTTGATGCGCGCACGCGGCCAACATCGGTGCGGATAGCGCCGCTGATGTCGTCTCGGTAAGACGTTGCTTCGGTCAGCGCCAAGATTGGCGGCTTTCTCAAGAGGGCGGCCCCCAGACTGGTGAGTCTTTGCCACTTTTGCGAGATGCGGTTGTATTTGCAACCGCTGCGGCAGGGCAACGCCCTGGGGCCATGCGGCCCGGCATTACGGCCGCGAGCAGAGTTTCCGCTTCAGGTGGCGGACTATTGTTGCGCCCTCTCCGCTCGGCGCAAATCGATTTTAATTATGAGGCTTCGAGCAGGGCAGTTCCGCCTCATTTTTTGCCGCCGTCGCTCGCGAGCTGCATCTTTACGATTTTATCGGGATTACTCACGGTGCCATTGGCAGCTTTGTCGCCTTTCTTGATCTTGTCCACGGCTTCCATGCCGGAGATGACTTCGCCCACTACGGTATATTTGCCGTTAAGAAAGGGCGCATCGGCAAAGCAGATGAAAAATTGTGAATTGGCCGAGTCCGGGTCCTGGGAGCGCGCCATGCCCACGGTGCCGCGCCGGAATGGCTCGGAGGAGAATTCCGCCGGAATATCGGGAAGATCGGACTTTCCCGTACCCGTGCCGGTGGGATCGCCCGTCTGCGCCATAAAACCCTCGATAACGCGGTGAAAGACCACGCCATTGTAGAAGCTGCGCTTTGTCAAAGTTTCGATCTGCGCCACATGCTTTGGGGCGAGATCGGGGCGAAGCTTTATGGTGACCCGGCCATCCTTTGTGTCGAGATAAATCGTGTTTTTTAGGTCCTGTGCGGGACCGGCAAAAGCCGCAGGCGAAAAGAGCGCGGCAGCAAGGGTCAGGCTGATTGCCAAGCTGGCAATGGTACTTGTCCATAAAAACATATTTGGGGCGGTCCTATCTGCTGATTTTGACCGGTTCTGGAGGCAAAGCAAAGCCCCTGGACTTCTCACCATCATGACCGGCGGCAGGCCTTGGCAGCGGCGCAGGCGAGGTGATCCGGCCATCCAAACGCGAAAACCGGCAATCCCGACGCACGGCCTTAGGCGGCGGCTATCTGTTTATTGACAAGTTGACCGCGAATTGTCGAGAGTCAAACGGCAACGGAGACCAGATTCTCCCAGCTTTGTGGTGAGATTGATGCGCTAGGCTGCTATCGCCTCTTGTCGTCTTGCGCAGCATTGCAGGAGAAGAAGGGTGATCGCCGCAACGGCGAAATGAAAGCTCGCTCCCGCGCCGCTTAACGGGCGGCCGAAGAAATTGAAGGGAGCAGGTTTCCGAGTCTGGACGCCCGGCTCAGGGCCGGGCAAAAGGGAATGGGCTAATACGCCGATAACTGTTAACAGGAGTCTCGTCCCTTGAGCGTCAGTTTGCCCTCCTTCCTGCCTCTCTCCGTGCTCGTCTGGCTCGTCATGATGAGCGTCTACCACGGGGCGGGACTTTTGTTCGAATGGTCGGATCGGGCAAAGCTTCTCGCCTCCTTCAAGGCGCGGTCCACGGACAGGCTCAGCTATGCCGCGCTTCTGCCGCGCGTGCTATTTAACCAAATCTTCGTGCTCCTCCCGGCGATGATGGGGCTTGAAGCTTCGGGGCTCGCTTTTGTGGGGCTGCGCCATTTGAGCTTTTGGCATTTCGCAGCCGCTTTGGTGTTCATGGGGATCGGCCACGACGTTATCCAATACGCTTTCCACCGTTTTCTTCTGCACCGCCCGAGCTTGTTCCGCCGGCTTGGCCACAGCGTGCACCACTCGACGGGGGCGGCACGGGCAATCAGCGCCTGTTACATGAGCGCCCCGGATTTTTTCCTTGAGATCGCGCTACCCTATTTGATCCCGCTGGTGCTCGTTTCCGCCGGAGCCGATGTTGCGTTTCATTTTACGGTTGCAAGCCTTGGGGCATTGGGCGGGCTCTACGAGCATTCCGGCTATGATTTTGCCGTGGGACTGCCGAGGCAGGGCACGAAATTCCAGCCGCTCGCAATTCTTGCCCGTTTGATCACGAGCAAGGCCCATGGTGAACACCACCGGCGCGGCAATGTGAGTTTCAGCGATGGATTTGGCTCGCCGGGGATTTGCGATACGCTTTTCAAGACCCGCTGGGATTTGGCCAAAAGTGTGTGCCGCGGCGATTCTCAGGCGCGCTGAGTTTTATCGGCAAAGCCTCCGAGCGTCATTCGGACAGCGAAGGGTTCCCAAAAACTGTGGTGTCCAGCGTCCGGGCTTCAAACGGGACTCTTCTGTGCCGGTTCGGCGTTCATGTGGCAGCTCTTGGGACCTCTTTGAGAAGAGAAATAAGAGGCATCGATTTGAAGAGAAATGACATGCATCGATGTGCTCATAAAGCTAAAGCCTGTGTTGCCGCGATGGTGTTCATTGCGGGCGTGCCGCCTATGACGGCGGCGTTGGCTTTGGATGTTCAATCGCTTTGCGCACATATTGGCAATGATGATCATGTGCGGCCCATACCCGCCGTCCTTGTTCCACAGGCACGCCGGCTTTTCTTCGATCACGGTGCTTCGAGCAATTATATTAAAGAAACCACGTCCTTCCGGTGCATGAACGGCAAAGTTTGGCTTTGCAACCTTGGCGCAAACCTCAATTGCGGGAAAGCAGACTCTCGCCGCACGTCGGCTGGCGCAGCGGTTTTTTGCCGCCAAAACCCTGGAAGCGACGTCGTTCCAATGGCTGCCACGGGTCATGATACCATCTACGAGTGGAAATGCGTGGGAAACGAGGCGCGCATCTTTCGCCAGGTCGAGACGGTCGATCCCCGCGGCTTCACCACTGAGAACTGGAAAAAGCTTGAGTAAAGACGCCTTAGGCCAATTGGCGGCGCCACGAGGTTGCTCAAGCCGCCGATTCCAAAAAAACCGGTCGATCCTGCGAGATCAGAGTAGAGCGCTGTCTGCGTCCTTGTAAGTTTTTAAGCCCCGGCCTTACCAAAATGTTTCGCACGAAACATTTTTTGAGTGATTCTAAAGAAGGTTGCGATCGCGCTTAGGGTTCGAACCCTTCAAATATGATTTGATCTGCCCAAACCCTTGCCTGCCTGCTTGCCGCCTCGGAGGCCACCGCCCAGGTCATGACGGGCATTCCAATAGCCGTGCGGCACAATGTCGGCACGGCATGCGGCAAATTGATGTGATTCCACGACAGATAGTCCGGCTGCACAAGCGGGAAATCTCTGAGATCGGCCAGCCTTTCCAGAGTTTCCTGCGGCAAAGCCTTCCATTCTTCGTCATCGTAATCCGCGCGCGCAACAAGCCCCATCGGGCAATCGAGGCCAGCCTCGCGAAGATGGATCAGAACCTGCGGATCGAGGCTTTTCAACGAAATGGGGCCAGCAAAATCCGCGATCGTCGCAACGGTTCGCGCGGCAAGGCGCGTGTCGCCATCGTAATGACTCTTGATCTCGACGATGACAGGAACGCGGCCGTCAATGCGAGCGAGGAAATCGTGCAAGGAGATGATTCTTTGATCGCATTTCTTGTAGACGAGACGGCTCAGCTCCGCGGCGCTAAATGCATCGACCCGGCCAGTCGCGCAGAGCAACCGGTCGACGGTTGCGTCATGAAAGACGACCGCTTCCCCGTCTTTGGTGTAGCGGACATCGCATTCGATAGCGTAATTTTTGGCAAGCGCGGCCTCTGCTGCCGCGAGCGTGTTTTCGACCAGGCCATTGCCTTGAGAGTGCAGACCCCGGTGGGCGATCGGCCGTGCGGTCAGCCAGCTTGGAGCATTGAGGCTTGGCCGCTTCATGCGGGTGCTATCTCAAACAAAGCTTCGATTTCGACGGCACTGTTTAATGGCAATTCGGCGGCCCCCACTGTCGTTCGCGCATGGCGCCCCCGATCGCCAAATATTTCGACAATTAGATCCGAAGCGCCGTTCATGACACCCGCGAGATCGGTAAATCCAGGCGCGGCATTAATGAACCCGCCAAGCCGGATACAGCGCAATATCCGCTCCAAATCGCCCAGCGCAGATTTGGTCTGAGCGAGGACATTGACGATGCATAAGCGAGCCGCGGTCTGAGCCGCAATCGCTGAGACATCCGCGCCAACTTTGCCGGTATGCTGGGCCTCAAGCTTGCCGCCGGAACCAAGGGCGAGCTGGCCCGAAACGAAAAGGAAAGAACCAGAAAGAACAAAGGGCAGGTAATTGGCGATTGGCGCAGCGGCGGGCGGGAGGGATATGCCGAGCCTGGCAAGGTTTTCTTCAGCGGTCATTGCTTGCTTGCCTCGAAGCTTTCCGCGCGGGCTAAAATCAGCTGCCCAAGCAATAGCTCGTTAACCACACGCGCTCCAGTCCGGGTTGCCAGAAGCCTTATGTGTCTCTAAACTTTGTGCTCGCCTGAGGCTAGCAGAAAGCGCAATGGCTGCCCGGCCTGCGCGAATGACCGGACTTGCTGGGGCACGAGGGACCGGGAGTTACCCCGCCCAAAGCGATTTGCATTAAAGCCTCGCGGCGGGCGGCAGCGGCCCGGCCCAGCTGGTCGACAGGGGCGCCTCTTGGGCCGAGGGAGAGGTTTCCATTCCAAGCAGCCGCAATGCGCTTGGCTGCACGGGCGGGGCTGGCGTGACTCTTGCGGCCGCCGAGCAGCGCTTTTTTCGGTTGTTAAGGAGCCAAAGTTGATGAGCCCATTTTGCCTTGCTTTTCGCGCGGCCGTGGCATCAGTGCTGGGGGTGGCCGTGACTATGGCGTCCCCTCTTTCGCGGCAGGCCGCGGGGATGGAACATGGGCCCGTGGCGACGCATGGCGGGCCCGGTATCGTTCTCGCATCCCACCGGGCAGTCTATGAGCTTACATTGCTGAAATCGACCGGAAGCCAAAGCCCCACTGCCGCCCATGGCCGTATCGTGTTTGAATTCACCGGATCCCCTTGCGAAGGCTATGTGCAAAATTTCCGGCAAGTGACCGAAATGCAGCCAGCCGAAGGACCAACCCGCGTCTCGGATATGCATTCCGCGACATTCGAGGATGCGCAGGGCCGGGATTTCGAGTTTAAGACGGAGACAAAGGTCGATGGCGGCACTGCCGAGCAAACCGACGGAAGGGCTCAAAGAAACGCCGGAGGCTCCCTGCTGGTCAACCTGGCCAAACCGAAACGTCACAGAATTGAGCTTGAGCGGGATGTGGTGTTTCCGACCGAACATTTGCGGCGTATCCTGGCGGCGGCCAAAGCAGGCCAAAATATACTTGAGCTGAACGTTTATGACGGGTCGGAGACCGGCGAGAAATTTTTCGAGACAACCGCTTATATTGGCCGCCCGCTCGCCGGCCCGGCCGTGGAAAAAGCGGCACACATTCCTGAACTCGATAATATGAGACGCTGGCCGGTTTCGATAAGCTATTTCGAAGGTGGCGAGAAAGATGGCGCGCCAAGCTATATCCTCTCATTCGACCTTTATGAGAACGGCATTTCGCGCGCCCTCAGGCTCGACTACGGCGACTTCGTTCTTGCCGGCGAAATGTCGACCCTCGAACTTCTTCCCAACCGGAGCTGCAGCAATTAGCACGCTCAGAAGCAGGCCGCTTTCTTTGCGACCGAGGGGCGCAAGCCGAAAGCGGCCTTATGGCGTTTCCAACACGATGGCCGGCGATGTCATCTGCGAAAAAATAGGCTCTTGCGGGCTAATCACGCTGAACCGCCCGCAAGCGCTCAACGCCCTGACTCTAAACATGGTGCGAGCGATATCCACCGCCCTTGGCGATTTCGAGAGCGACACCGGAGTCGCCTGTGTGGCTATCCGAGGCGCCGGAGGCAAGGCCTTCTGCGCCGGCGGCGACATAAAAACCTTATACGATCTCGGGAAGGCGGGAGACTATGCCGGGCAGCTCGATTTTTGGCGCGAGGAATATCGCCTTAATCTCCGGATAAAGTTTTACCCGAAACCCTATCTTGCCCTTACAACCGGCATTGTCATGGGCGGCGGCGCAGGGCTGTCGTTGCATGGCAGCCATGTCGTCGCGGGCGAAAATTTCACATTTGCCATGCCCGAAACTGGGATTGGCTTTTTTCCAGATGTTGGCGCGACATTTTTCTTGCCCCGCCTTCCCGCGCGGGCCGGGATGTACCTCGCCGTGACCGGTGCAAGGATGAGCTGCGGCGATGCAATCGCGTTCAATATCGCCGGCGTCCACATTCCCTCGGCCCGCCATGGCGCACTCATCGAGCGGCTCGCCCGCGGCGAGCCAATCGAGGAGGCAATCGCCGCAGAACATTCACCGCCGCCCGCTTCGGCTCTCGAGCGGCACTGGAATCTCATTGCGCGATGTTTTGCCGGCCCAAGGCTGTCTGATATTCTCCGCAGCCTCGATGAAGAGGCAGGCGCGGGATCGCAATTTGCCGGGCTTGCCGCTTCGGCAATAAGCAGCAAATGCCCGGCAAGTCTTGCCATCGTCCTGCGGCAGATGCGAATTGGTGCCGCGATGGATCTTGCCGAAGCACTGCAAACCGAATTTCGTATCGCCGCGCGCCTTGCAAGGCGCAATGATTATTACGAAGGCGTGCGGGCGGTCATCATTGACAAGGGCCACCGGCCTCGCTGGGATCCGGCCGCGATCGAGGAGGTTGATGCGCTTGACACCAGCAGCTATTTCGCCCCCCTTCCAGAAGGCGAACTGGGCTTTGGAGCAAGCGCCGAGGCAGCTGTGCGAAAGACTTAAGCGAGAAGCCACTCGAAAAATAGCAGAAAGCCGGCATCGTCGCGGGGGGTGTGCTCGCGCGGCGACAACAATCGCGCGCGTTTTCATTTCTTCCAATTCATGCGGCTGCTTGCAGGCCTCTCGGCAATCGAGGAACTCATTCAATGGATGGCGATCCTGCTGCCTGCCGAACCCTCATTTTACTCGCAGCCGCGTCTTTCGAGCGCGGCCAAGCAAAACGGACGTTCGATAGGCCCGGGCTCCGTTAGCGCCTGCGGCCTTAGCCGGGCAACGCCCCGGACTGGTTCCTCGATTCGTGATGATCCTGCTGGGGAACATGCATCACGCGGGCGAGTTGCTCTGATCTTAGCGCCACAGGGATTGCGCTCGTAAAGGCGCATCCTCGTTTGGGAGCGGGAATGGGCGGGGGCTCTAAACAGACCACCGGGAGGGCCGCGAAATGCGCACGCAGCAAAAGCCAGGGGAAAAACCGGACATTCCGCCGCCTCCCAGGGAGCCGCCGCAACCGGCGCCGCCGCAGGAACTTCCCCCCGTCAAGCCGCCGGATTTGGAACCCGCTCCGCCGCAAGAATTGCCGCCGGATGTCCCGCCGC
>JAFMSB010000073.1 GCA_017353815.1 Methylocapsa sp.
GATGTCCTGGACCGACGAACGGATAGAGCTATTACAGAAACTTTGGCTCGAGGGATGGAGCGCCAGCCGGATTGCCGCCGAGCTCGCCAATGGAATCACCCGAAACGCCGTGATCGGCAAGGTTTTCAGGCTTGGCCTCTCGGGCCGCGCCAAGGCTGGTTCACCGAGTGCCGCCCCGCCGCCCGCACACAATAGAGCGCAACGTCGCGAGGCCGCGCATCAACCGGCTGCCCCGCAGATTGTCGGAAATACCGCTCTTGCCCTGCATGCCTTTGTGCATGAAGCTCCGGTGCCGCGTCAGGTGAGAGAAGTCGTGGTGTCCATATCCGAACCCGTCACCCTCATGGAGTTGCGTGAATCGATGTGCCGCTGGCCGATAGGCGACCCAGCCCAGCCGGAATTCCGCTATTGCGGCGCAAAGAAGTTGCCGGGGCACGGGCCATATTGCGCTTGTCACGCTACTGTTGCCTTTCACAATCCGCATGACAGGCGGCGGCCGCGGCTGGCAGAAGATTGACCGGGCGCGGATTCGATGGGGAGAACCAAGGGAAAGGAGAAGCCTTTTCTGCCTCTCTGGCAAGCCAGCGGCGGCTGATGTCACCTATAGCGCTATGCCGTAATACCCCCTTCGTCGGTTTTTCTCCCCCGCGCAACGATTTGCAGCATTCCGCCAAGCAGCGGCCTTTGCAGCTTGCGCGCTTCCCCGGCTGGCGCGCTCATCCAGACATCGATCTCGTCCCGGCTCGTCAAAATGACCGGCATTGCCTTAGAATGAATCGCGGCTACCTCCTGGTTTGGTTCGGCGGTCAGGAAAGCGAAGATTTCATTGGTGGTCTCGCCCTCCTTGAGTTTGCGCACCGATGTCCATCGCGTCCAGATGCCGGCAAAGAATGCCAAGGGCCGCGTCTCATTCAGCGCGAACCACACCGTTGGATGCGAGCCGTCCGGCAACACCGCGTTCTCGGAAAAGCTCGTGAAAGGCACGACACAGCGGTTCTCTACTCCAAGCCAGCGCCGCCAATGCGGGGATTTCATGTTACGGACATTTGTCACACCCGGATCGCATTTCTTGCCCTTTAGCGCGAAGACCGGCGAAGGCATGCCCCAGCGCGCTAAAAGCAGCTCACGCCCTCGAGGCTGATTGCGGACAATCGGGGCCCAGTAATCCGGGAAGATCCCCGGCATCGAGGGCAGATTGCCGGTCTTGTCATGCATCGCCCGGGCAAATTCGCGGATAGCCTGCTGGCCCTTGGTCAGCGAATAGAGATTGCACAAAATTCTGTCCTGTCGTCATCGCGCCCCAAAGAGTCTGCCGCGGTTGATGGCCTCGACGAATTGGTTTCCGGGCGGCCGTGCCCCAGCCTGCTAGACGGAAGCGCCCGCAGGACCGTGAAGCAAGGCAGCCTTACGCCTCGCGCCGGAAAAGGGCGAACTGGAATTTCTGCACCTTGCCGGATGGTGTGAGATGATCGTCGCGGCGGGAGTCCAACAAGGTAAATCCGCCGCCCAGCACGGCACTCAGCGAAGCAGCATCGTGGCGCATGACCGGAAGGCCGCTGCATCTTTGCGGCCCATCGGGCGCGAATGTGCCAATGATGATATGGCCGCCGGGGCGCAAAGCCTTTATGGCACAGCGCGCGTAAGCCTCGCGGGCCGGCGCTTCGATGAGAAAATGAAACGCGGCCCGGTCATGCCAGAGAGCGAATGATTCCTGCGGATCCCATCGGGTCACGTCAGCCGCGATCCAGTTCACGCGCGAGGCCCCCGGCCCAAGCCGGCGCCTTGCCGCAATAAGCGCGGCCTCTGAGATATCCAAGGCCGTCAAATTGCGGAAGCCTTCGGCAAGAAGCGCTTCGGCGAGCCTTGATGTCCCCCCGCCTATGTCGATGATTGCCGCCTCTTTTGGCGTACCCGCCCTATGGATCAGATCAAGCGAGACGGCTGGTCTTTCCTGATACCAGCTGAGCTCGCCCTCGGCCTTGGAGTCATAAACGCGGTCCCAATGTGCCCGGCTCTCTTGCATCAGCATCTCCTCCCTGGGGCAGCGGATAGCGCCGCGCTTTCCCATAAATGGGCTTGCCCTCCTGCGAGCTCAAAGCAGGTGATTTACGAAGCTCCACTGCAGCCAAAAATTGCTTCCCCGGACGGAACGAAGGCTGCATTGCCAGATTGTCAGTCCCAGCTATCAACCCTAGGAGGCTTCAATGCGAACAGTTTGGTTATCGCTTGGCGCGGCGGCGCTCTTCCTTCAACCGGCGCTCGCCGGCCGCTCGCCGCACAGCCAGAGGATGAATCAGAATACCATAAATCAAACGGCCGGTCCCGAAACGACGTACCCGCAAGGCGCCGAGGGCCCGCAGCAGCAAGGCCCGATGGCCAAGGGCATGCCAAACGAACCGCAAAGCATGAAAGAGCAAAGCGGGACGGCGGCCTCCTCGCAGCAACGAGAGAGCTTGAAGCACGAGCTGCACGCGAGCCTCAAGCAGGCCGGCTTCACGGATATACAAATTATCCCGGAGTCGCTCCTCATCCGCGCGAAGGACGCCCATGGCAATCCGGTCGACATGGTCGCGACGCCGCACTCCTTCACGGCGGTTGAATTTGGAAAGCAGGGTCCAATGATGGGACGCTCGGCCCAGGAGGAGCCGCAGTTCGTGACGGGCCCGTTCAACGATGTCGCGAATGCCGACCTTACCGACACGGCGGTCCAAAGCAGCGATAATAAGGATGCCGGCACCATCAAGGGAATCGCCGTCGGCGAAAATGGCGGGATTTCCTATCTGGTGACAACGGTCAGCGGCCGCGATATCGCTGTCAATCCGGATGCAATGACACTGACCTATGATAACGCGGCGGACAGCTGGAAGGCCTCGGTGGATGCGACCATGAACCAGATCGAGTCTGCCCCGAAAGTAAAGATGGAGTAGAGCCGAACTGTGCTGCGGGGCGGCCCTGCTGCCGGGCTCCGCTCCGCGGCAGGGCGGCCCTTTCAGCGGGCGCCAAAAATCGCGCTGCCTATTCGCACACTGGTCGCGCCGAGCTCGATCGCGAGCTCAAAGTCGTCGCTCATGCCCATCGAAAGCTCGCGGAGTCCGTTGCGCGTGGCGATGAGATTCAAGAGCGCGAAATGAGGCGAAGCGGGCTCGCCAAGCGGAGGGATGCACATGAGCCCGGAAATCGAAAGCCCATAGGTTTTCCGGCACGCATCGATGAAGCGGTCGGCCTCTTGCGGCAGAACTCCCGATTTTTGCGGCTCCGCACCGGTATTGACTTGCACGAAGAGCTTTGGCTGGTGCGATGTCTTCTGGATTTCCTGGGCGAGACATTTCGCGATCTTATCGCGGTCGATAGTTTCGATGACATCGAAGAAGCTGATAGCTTGATGCGTCTTGTTCGATTGCAACGGTCCGATGAGATGAAGCTCGATGCCGGCATAAGTTTCTTTGAGCCGCGGCCATTTACCCAGCGCCTCCTGGATGCGGTTTTCGCCAAAGACACGCTCACCGGCCTCGATGACAGGGCCGATCTCTTCGGGAGCAAAGGATTTGGACGCGCAAACCAGACTGACTTCTTGGGCCAGGCGGCCGGCATCGCGTGCAGCACGCGCGATCCGTGCGCGCACTTGCGCGAGCCGGTCAAGCGCGGTGCCCGACGCTAATTGTCTTTGCAAAGCCTTGGCTCTTTTCGATTTCCCGTTTGGCGCCAACCGTGGCAAATTGTTCAGGTCAATCGTTCCGTCCCGCTTGCACGATAAAAGCATTACCAGCGTCTCGCATAGCCGCAAGGAGCAGTTCCATGGGATCGCGCGGAAATGTTGTGTTTTTGGCGCCTTCTGCCGCGCGTGCCTGCTCGCATTTCGTGTGGCTGGGCTGGGTCAAAGATCGCGCGCGGCTGGGAGATCGCCAGCTTGGGGCGCGCTCAAATGTGCAAGGGGGAGATCACGCGAACGATAGCCGCCAAAAGCTGCCCGCGCCTGCCGCCCGGCAACCGGAAAAGTTGAAGAGACATAGCGGCTGGCAGCACGATCCGTGGTGCCCCTTATGCCGGGGAGGCGCGGGAGGCACCGCCTCGAAGGCCGAGGGGAGAGGCGCCGCCCGCAGGCGTCCCGGCGCCCTTGCCCCACAAGTCGGCCGCGCCTGCGCCTCAGGGTGGGTTTGGCTTAAGCGGGGATGCTGCTCGAGCCGTTGGCTTCGCATCCCTCTGTCGCAAGCTGGCTAGGCGCGCCTTCGCGGCCGCGGCACGCTTGGCGCAAGGCCGCGGGCCTAGGCTCTTCGCTCGGGGCATTGCCGGGGCGAGACGAAAATGGATGCAGCCGCTGCAGAAAAAAGCGGGCCGGTGCGCGAGAGCGCGCCTGATGGCGAAGATCGAGAGGCCGCGCTGGCCGGCGCAGAGCTTTTGGCAGGCGCGCTTGAGTTTTTTCGAGCCGGCCGTCTTGATGAGGCGCAGGAAGCTTACCGGCAGGTGTTGGCCCGCGAGCCCAATCATCCACTTTGCCTGCACCATCTGGGGCTGATCGCGCACCAAAGGGGCGAGCACGCGGCGGCAGAGGCGCTGATCGAGAGTGCCTTATCCGCAAAGCCCGATTATGCCGAGGCGATGTCGAATCTTGCGGTTGTCCGCCGCACGCTCGGCGATAAGCATGGATCGCTTGCCGCAGCGAAGCAGGCGGTGATGTTTGCGCCCGCACTCGCGCAAGCCCATTCTAATCTCGGCAACGCGCTCGAAGATCTGGGGTGGCTTGATGCCGCCCTTGCCGCCTACAGGAAGGCGGCCGCGCTCAGCCCTGCCTTTGTCGAGGCCCATCTCAATTGCGCCCATATTTTGCGAAGGCTCGGGCGGACGGGCGAGGCGGCCGCGGCTTGCGAGGGGATTATCTCCATTCGGCCCGATGCGGCCGAGCCGCATTTTAATCTCGGCAATATTCTGAAGGAGCTCCGCCAGCCGGGCAAAGCCGCCGATGCCTTCCGCCGCGCGCTTGCTTTGCGGCCCAATTTCGCCGAGGCCCATGTGAACCTCGGCAATCTCCTGCAGGCGCAAGAAGACCATGCTGCGGCGGTGGAGGCCTATATTCAGGCTCTTGCGCTGCGCCCCGATCTTGCCGAGGCGCACGCCAATCTTGGCGCCGCCTATGAGAACCGGGGCGAGCTATCCAAAGCAATCGATTGCTACCGGACCTCCGTCAAGCTCAATCCGGACTTCCTCGCGGTTCGCGCCTGGCTTTACCACCAGCGCCGCCAAATCTGCGATTGGGACGGAATCGAGGCTGAGGAGGCCGAGATATTGTCCCTTTTGGCGCAGGAGCGAAACGAGGCTGCGCATCCTTTCGTGACGCTCAGCATGGGCGCAAGCGCTCTCTTGCAGAGGCAGGTAGCACAAAAATTTGTGAAGAAATTCGAGGCGCCCCCCTTCGTGCATGAGCGGCCGGAACATAATGCCGCGAGGAAATTGAGGATCGGCTATCTCTCAAGCGATTTCTGCCGCCATGCCACCGCGCTTCTCATGGCCGAGCTCTTCGAGCGCCATGACAAATCTTCCTACGAAATCTTCGCGTACTCGCACGGGCCGGACGATCGCAGCGAACTTGGACGCCGCCTGCGGGACGCCTTCGACATCTTTACCGATATCAGCCCAATGACGGATGAGGAGGCCGCAAGGCGCGTAAAGGAAGACCGGATCGACATTCTCGTGGAGCTCAAAGGCTTTACCAAAGGCGCCCGCACTGGAATTGCCGCGCAGCGGCCCGCGCCCGTGCAGGTGAGCTTCGTCGGCTTTCCGGGCACAATGGGCGCGGATTTTATCGATTATGTGATCGCCGATCCCATCGTCCTTCCCGTGGATCAGCAGGCTTTTTACAATGAAAAGATCGTCCATCTCCCGCATTGTTACCAGCCCAACGATACCAAGCGGCTGATCGCAGATCTTACGCCAACTCGCGCCCAATGCGGCTTGCCCGAGCAAGGCTTTGTCTTTTGCTCCTTCAACAACACTTACAAGATAACGCCCAAGTTTTTCACCATTTGGATGCGGCTCCTGAAGGAAACGCCCGGTTCCGTTCTCTGGCTTCTGGATGCAAACGGCTTTGTCAAGGACAATCTGCGCCGCGAGGCGGCGTTGCGAGGCGTTGATCCGGAGCGCCTCATCTTCGCGCCGCGCCTCGCGCCGCCCGAGCATCTCGCGCGCCACCGCTTAGCCGGCCTCTTTCTCGATACTCTCCCCTATAACGCGCATACTACGGCAAGCGATGCCCTCTGGGCCGGCCTGCCGGTCTTGACTTGCATGGGCGAGACCTTTGCCGGGCGCGTCGCTGCCAGCCTGTTGCAGGCGGCTGGGCTGCCGGAGCTCGTGACCCGCTCGGCAGCGGAATATGAGGCATTGGCTCTCCACCTTGCGCGCGAGCCGGAGGTCTTGCAAGCCCTGCGGCATAAGCTCGCGGGCAACCGCCTCTCCGCCCCCGTGTTTGATATCCTGAACTATACCCGCGCCTATGAAGCGGCTTTGAGGCGCATGTGGGAGATTTGGGCAAATGGCAGCGAACCGCAGAGTTTTACCATTGCTCCTGGCTCGCAGCGTGCCCTTGCGGAAACGGCAAAGCCGCCGATCGCGAGGATTGCATATAGGGCGTGCCCCCTCTGCGATGGCAGCGATTTTCCCGCGGTCATCGCAGCCGACTGTTCCAAACATCCAATTTATCACCCCCGGCTCCCGCCGGTTATGAACTGGCTTGAATGCCGCAATTGCGGCCATGTCTTTACCGAGGGCTATTTTGATGGCGAGGCCTTGGCGCTTGTCTTCGCCAAGACTCAGCCTTGCCAGACGGTCGGCTATGACATGGAGCGGCAGCGGCCGGTATCGGCAAGAATAGTGGAAAGGATCGCCCGCCATATGCCCGAGGGCTATTGGCTCGATGCCGGATTCGGCAATGGTTCTTTGTTATTCACGGCACAGGAGTGGGGCTACACGCCGATTGGCCTCGATCTGCGCGCAGAGAATGTCCGTGCCTTGAAACTCCTTGGTATCGAGGCGCATTGTCAGCCGATCGAGGCGCTCGATCATGATTCGCGCTACAGCATCATCAGCATGGCCGATGTGCTTGAGCACATTCCTTTTCCTAAGATGGCACTTGCGGCGGCGCACGGGCTCTTGCGCGAGGGCGGCGTGCTTTTTCTTTCCATGCCGAATATGGACAGCATGATATGGCAGCTCTTGCATGCCAACGGCATCAACCCCTATTGGGCTGAAATCGAACACTATCATAATTTTTCCCGCGGCCGCCTCTACGATTTGCTGGCGCAGCATGGCTTCCGGCCAGCAGAATACAATGTGAGCAAGCGCTACCGTGCTTGCATGGAGGTGATAGCGATCAAAGGACCGTGAGGGCAGATGCATTGCCCGCGCTGGCAGACCCCCGGTTGGCCGGTGAAGGTGATCACTAAAGTCACTTCGATGCAGGCCGGCGTGCGTCACGGTCCTGGGCGGGCGTCACTGTCCTGGAGTCTTT
>JAFMSB010000074.1 GCA_017353815.1 Methylocapsa sp.
TATTGACCGCAATAGCGCATTTTGACCGTCACGGTGCATTCGGCCAAGCCGTAGCGTTTGTCCCCGTAGGGGTCAAGGCGAGAAAATTCAAAGTGCGGTACCGGAAAGTGCCTTAGTGAACTCTTGCTTAAAGCGATCGCTTGGTTATGCTGCGCTCACGCAGGAAAAATGCCAAGGAAAGCGATGGCTTCGCGCATTCTCAAAGTCCCTCCCTTCGATCTTGCCGTATTTGGCGGCACGGGCGACCTTGCCTACCGCAAGCTATATCCTGCGCTTTTCCACCGCTACATCGACGGGCAATTTACGGCGCCGAGCAAGATTATCGGCATGTCGCGCCAGGCCTTTGAGCAAGACGCGTTCCGCGCCAAGGTGGCCGGCGCACTCAAGAGATTTGCGGGCGGAGCAGCAGCCGGCAGCACCATCGATGAATTCGTGCAAATGTTTCAGTTCGTCACGCTGGATGTCGAATCGGACGAAGGCTGGGACGAGCTCAAGGCATCGCTCAATCCTGACCCCGCGGCCGTGCGCGCCTTTTATCTCGCGACAAGGCCAGATTACTTCGCCGCCATTGCAAAGAAAATCGCTGCGCATCAATTGGTCACTCCCTCGGCGCGGATCATCGTCGAAAAGCCGATCGGCAAGGACGGAGCCTCGGCCGCGCGCACCAATGATGCGATCGGGGAAGTTTTTTCCGAACAGCAGATCTTCCGCATCGATCATTATCTCGGCAAGGAAACCGTGCAGAATTTGATGGCGCTGCGCTTCGCCAACGCTCTTTTTGAGCCCTTATGGAATTCCGCCCATATCGATCATGTCGAGGTCACGGTCGCCGAATCGATCGGAATTGAGGGGCGAGCGCGTTACTACGAAGAAGCGGGCGCATTGCGCGATATGGTGCAAAACCATCTGCTGCAATTGCTGTGTCTTATTGCCATGGAGCCCCCTGCCTCGCTCGATGCCGACTCTGTCCGCGATGAAAAACTCAAGGTGCTGAAAGCCCTCAAGCCAGTCGATGCCAGCAACGCGGCGGAGGTGACGGTGCGCGGGCAATATCGCGCGGGCGCGGGCGAAGGGGGCGCGGTGCAAGGCTATTGCGAGGACGTCGGCAACAATTACAGCAAGACGGAGACCTTCGTCGCGCTTAAAGTTGAGATCGCCAACTGGCGCTGGGCCGGGACTCCGTTTTATTTGCGCACAGGCAAGCGCCTTCCCAAAAGGATCTCCGAGGTCACGGTCGCATTCCGCGAGATTCCGCATTCGATTTTTCCGGAAGAATCGGGAATAATAAGGCGTACAAGGCTCGTCATAAGGCTGCAGCCCGATGAGGGGATCAAGCTCTGGCTGATGCTGAAGGAGCCAGGCGCGGGCGGCATGCGGCTGCAGCACGCGCCTCTCGACATGAATTTTGCCGATGTGTTCAGCATTTATGCGCCCGAGGCCTATGAGCGGCTGCTCATGGATGTCATCCGGGGCAATGCGACCCTCTTCATGCGCCGCGACGAGGTCGAAGCCGCCTGGCGCTGGATCGACCCGATTTTGGAGGCCTGGGCCCATACGGAAGACGCGCCGCGCCCCTATTTCGCGGGCACGTGGGGGCCAGCCGCCGCGATTGCGCTCGTCGTGCGCGAGGGCCGCAGCTGGAGCGAAGAATTCGCCTGACATGAGACGGCCCGCGCCCGCCTCTCGGCCGCCAAAGCGAGGAAACGTTCATGGTGCAAGCCGCAATTGCCGCTATCACGGCCCGCATCCGCTCCCGCAGCGAAGCTTCGCGGGCAAAATACCTTGCCCGCGTCGAGGCGATGCGCAAGGCCGGACCGCGCCGGAGCATGCTTGGCTGCGCCAATCTGGCGCATGGCTTTGCCGCTTGCGGAGGCCACGAGAAGCGAGCGTTGCGCCACAGCGCCGTTCCCAATCTCGCCATTGTGACCGCCTACAATGACATGCTATCAGCGCATCAACCCTATGAGCGCTTTCCCGGCCTCATAAAGGATGCGGCGCGCCGGGCAGGCGGCGTGGCACAGGTCGCAGGCGGCGTGCCCGCCATGTGCGATGGCGTGACGCAAGGCCGCGCCGGCATGGAACTATCGCTATTCTCACGCGACGTCATTGCGATGTCGGCGGCCATCGCCTTGTCGCACGATTTGTTCGACGCCGCCGTCTTTCTCGGAGTCTGCGATAAGATTGTGCCCGGGCTCGTGATAGCGGCCCAGGCCTTTGGCCACTTGCCCGCCGTCTTCATTCCTGCAGGCCCGATGCCCTCCGGCATTCCCAATCAGCACAAGGCGAAGGTCCGCGAGCGCCATGCCGAGGGAATGGCCAGCCGCGACGAGCTCCTCGAGGCGGAATCGGCCGCCTATCATTCGCCCGGCACCTGCACTTTCTATGGCACGGCCAATTCAAACCAGATGCTGATGGAGGCGATGGGTCTGCATCTTCCGGGCAGCTCGTTTGTCAATCCGCATACCGCTTTGCGCGATGCGCTCACCGCCGCCGCGGCGCAGCGCGCGCTGGCAATAACTGCGCTTGGCAATGAATACACCCCGGTTGCCGCCGTTCTCGATGAGCGGGCGTTTGCGAATGCGATCGTTGTGCTACATGCGACAGGCGGTTCGACCAATCATCTCATTCATCTCATCGCGATGGCTCGCGCAGGCGGAATTATTCTCACCCTCGATGATTTTGCCGATCTCTCCAAAACTGTTCCGCTGCTGACCCGTATTTATCCAAATGGCACAGCGGACATGAACGGTTTTGTGGCCGCGGGCGGGACAGCGTTTCTTTTCAAAACGCTGCTTCGCGCGGGCCTGCTGCATGAGGATGCGGCGACGGTCGCCGGTTACAGGATCGAATATTACGCGCAGGAGCCTTATCTTGATGAGGGCAGGCTTGCCTTCCGGCCTGCGCCTGCGCAAAGCCGCGATGAGGCGGTCCTTCGGCCAGCGGAACGCCCGTTCTGCCCCGATGGCGGCCTAAAAGTGCTGGACGGCAATCTCGGGCGCGCGGTCATCAAGACCAGCGCGGTTGGTCCAGAAAACCGGAAGATACGCGCGAAAGCGAGGATCTTTCATACCCAGGAGGACGTCGAGGAGGCTTTCCGGGCAGGAGAGCTCAATTCGGATCTGGTCGCGGTCGTAAGCTATCAAGGCGCGAAAGCAGCCGGCATGCCGGAGCTGCATAAGCTCACGCCGGTGCTAAGCTCGGTGATGTCCCGCGGCCATAAGGTTGCGCTGGTCACCGATGGAAGAATGTCCGGGGCCTCGGGAAGAGTCCCGGCTGCGATCCATGTGAGTCCCGAAGCGCTCGATGGCGGCCCCATTTCCCGGTTGCGGGATGGCGATGTCATTGCGCTCGATGCAGAGGCGGGCACGCTGAATGCCGAACTCAGCTCTGACATTTTGTTAAACCGCCCTCCGGCTGCGCCGAGCCTCGCAGCGCATGCGCATGATTATGGACGCGAACTGTTCCAAATCTTTCGCGCCAATATCGGCGGAACGGAAATCGGGGCAAGCGTCTTTGGCTGACGTCCGGCTGTTGGAAGGCTGCCTTTATGCATTACCCTCAAGGCGAGACGGCCGTTGCAGTGCTCCGCCGCGGGCCAATTATCCCGGTGCTCACCGTGCATAACGTCGAGGATGCGGTCGCTCTGGGCCGGGCTTTGCGAGCGGGCGGACTAAAGGTGCTCGAAATCACTTTGCGCACGCCTGCGGCTCTTCACGCCTTGGCGGCGCTTGCGAAGGAGTTTCCAGATACAATGATCGGCGCGGGGACAGTGGTGCGCCCGGACCAGATCAACTCCGCCTGCGCCGCCGGAGCGGCGTTTCTGGTCAGCCCGGGGATGACGCCGCTCCTTACCGAGGCGGCAAGGCGGTGCCCGGTTCCTTTCTTGCCGGGAGCTGCAACGGTATCGGAGATGCTTGCGCTGCAAGAGCGCGGATTCAGAGCACTCAAATTCTTTCCAGCCGAGCCTGCGGGCGGGGCAAAATTTCTTGCATCGGTTTCAGGTCCCTTGCCCGATTTGCTTTTCTGCCCGACCGGCGGTATCGACGCCCGCAAGGCGCCACACTATCTCGCCCTCGCGAATGTCGCTTGCGTTGGCGGCTCATGGATGGCCCCGCAAGAGCTCATTGCCGCGCAAGATTATGCACGTATCGAACAGCTCGCGCGGGAAGCATCCGCCCTTGGCCAAATACCTTAGCAAAGCGCCGCGCCTGAGCGCGGCCGGAGAAGAAACGCTGCGCCAAGGCATCATCGACGCCGCGCTTGCCACGATCCGCGACGGTCTCAATCAAGGCACGGCCGGCAATATTTCGGTGCGCTGGGAATCGGGCCTGCTTATTACGCCGTCGGGTATCCCCTATCCTGAGTTGCGGCCGGACGATATCGTCTATATGAACATGGATGGAAGCTTTGATCACCATCTTTTGCCTTCGTCCGAATGGCGGTTTCATCGCGATGTCCTTGCGGAGCGCGCCGACGTCAACGCTATCGTCCATGCACATCCCATTTATGCAACTGCCGTTGCGATTTGCGGCATGGAAGTGCCGGCAATCCACTACATGATCGCCGCGGCTGGCGGCCCCACGATAAGATGCGCCCGTTATGAAAGCTTTGGCACCGAGGAGCTTGCCCGATCGGTTCTTGATGCGCTAAGGGGGCGCAATTGCGCGCTTATGGCCAATCATGGCATGATTGCAACGGGGAGCGATCTTGCCGGGGCGCTTTGGCTTGCAGGCGAGGTCGAAACGCTCTGCCGGTTATATGCGATCGCGCTCCAAGTGGGGACGCCACGCGTGCTTCGGGCGGAAGAGATCGAAAAAATAATCGAAAAATTCAAAGATTATGGCCCTAAGCGCAAGCCTCCGGCAGCATGATTTCGGTTAATTTGGAGCTTGCTTGCCGAATAGGTATCCTCTATCCCCCTTGCAAGTTGCAGCAGACCTGTATCAATCTATCTCGCCGGAAGGGCGCCTCGCTTCTCTTTGTCAAGCTAGCAATTTGCTCAGGCGTCCGTAACGGGCGATGGACATCCAAGCGCGCATCCTTACCGAAGCCGATTTGCCTTCCTTGGCCGAACTTTGGATCGCAAGCTGGCAGGAGGAAATGCCAGGGATCGATTTTACAAAGCGCCGCCAATGGTTTCTCGACCGCCTCAAAGGGCTGGAAGCAGCGGGCTCGATCACCATGTGCGCCATCGATCCCTCGGGCGTGATCCTTGGTTTTTTTTCGGTTGATCCATCGACCGCCTATCTCGATCAGCTGGCCGTCGCGCCGTGCGCCAAGGGAAGCGGCGTTGCAAGCTTTCTGCTCACCGAGGCGGGAAAGGTGTCGCCACACGGCATCATTCTTGATGTCAATGAGGATAATGCTCGGGCGCTTGCCTTTTACGAACGCCAAGGATTCGTAAGAATTGGAGAAGGCGTAAACCCGCTCTCGGGCTTAAAGACTTTGCAATTGCGCCGGCCCGGGCAGGCGTAACCGATGCTTTCAGCGGGTTATAGTCCGGTCCATTGCTTGTCCTCCCTCAGTATTTTGTAGCGATTCCAAATAACCGAAGTTTTGTTTGAAGGATGGAGCGTGTTGGTATAGTCCAGCGATGTTATAGAATCTCGCCTGGCTCGCGAGAACCCGCCTTGTTCTGCCCGGGCACCGGCGCGCTCCGGCAGGAAAACAACTTCGGATAAAAGAAACAACTTCGGATAAAAGGAAGAGACGTGGCTGGCGCCTTTATTATTGTCCTGCGGGAGGTCATCGAGGCGGGATTGATCATTGGGATCGTGCTTGCCGCAACCCGCGCGATGCCGCGGCGCTTGCCCTATATCGGTGCCGGAGTTCTTGCCGGGCTCGCCGGAGCGGGATGCGTCGCGGCGGCGGCGGGCGCGCTTTCCGAGATGCTTGCAGGCGCGGGCCAGGAAATATTTAACGCTTCTGTTCTCGGAATAGCGGTCGTTATGCTTGGCTGGCACAATATCTGGATGGCCCGCCACGGACGCCAATTGAGCGAGAATGCCCAAAAACTCGGCCGCGAGATTCTGACGGGCACCCGGACGATGGCCGCGCTCACCATCGCCGTCGCGATGACCGTGCTGCGCGAGGGATCCGAAGTCGTCCTGTTCCTATACGGCCTTACCCTTTCGAGCCGCGAGACGGGCATTGGCCTCTTGCTCGGGGGCGCGCTTGGCCTTGCATCCGGAGCTTTGATCAGCACGCTGACTTATTTGGGTCTTGCCGTGATTCCGCCGCGCTATCTGTTTAAGGTGACCGGCGTCCTCATCGGTTTTATGGCCGCGGGAATGGCGGCGCAAAGCGTTGCTTTCCTCGAACAGGGCGGCATCGTGACGAGTCTCGGAGATGCGGTATGGAACACATCCTGGCTCTTGGGCGACGACAGCATTGCCGGCCGCGTGCTCCATACTCTCACCGGTTACACGGATAGGCCAAGCCAATTGCAGCTGTTGGTTTATCTTGCAACCCTGGTGGCGATTTTCGGTCTCATGTGGAGACTGGCGCCGCCAGCAGAAAGACAAAAGCTGGCAACGAACTGACACCGGTTTTTGCGCAGAAGGCGCAGGGACGGGGACCGTTTGCGGACTGCCCAGGGCATTCCCGCAAATATTTCTTCCAGGAATTTGTGCGCTCTCCTCGAATTGATGCATTTGTTCTCCGGCCTTGTTTACTCCGGGCGGTTACCTTGGCTGCTGGGCAAGCATCGAGGAAGGAGCTGATGACGCTGACCCTGGCTATCATCGGAAGCGCACTGCTCGGGGCGTGTCTCGCGCGCTGCTTTAAAGTCCTGATTCTGGTCCCGGTCTCGGCCGTGCTCCTGTTGGGGCTGACTGCGAAGGCTTATTGTTTCGAGCAAGGGTTTCTGACGCTGGCTGCGCAATCGGCCGTTCTCGTAACAAGTATGCAGATCGGCTATGCCGCGATCCCGATCTTTATTGTCGCAAGAATGATGCCGCGAAAAATCGGCACCCGCTGGAGACACATGGGCTGAGCGCGCCCGGAACGCCCTACTTTCGCCACTGATTGAATCGCCGCTTGCCGCGGCGCGGTGACGCTGCTACGAGCGTAACCTATGGCGGCAATCGAAATCCTTCCGGCCCGCGGCCTTATGCGCTTTGCGGCGTTCTGCAGGCTCCCGCGCCTCTTCCACACAGGCTGCGAGGGCTTCGCGCCCCCGCTCGATCTGGAGCGCTGGGCCAATTTCGGCCATAAGCTCAACCCGCATTTCAACTTCGTCGAAGCGCAGGAATTTTTGGCTCGGCGCGGCGGGGAATGGGCCGGGCGCATCTTGGCGCAAATTTACAAGCCTGAGATTACGCCCGTTGGCGCCTCCCGTGCGCAATTCGGCGCGATCGACGCGATCGACGACATTGACGTGACGCGAGCACTGACCGAGGCCGCGGAAAAGTGGCTCCGCGCGAAGGGAGCCGAGCGCATCAATGGGCCTTTTTCGCCCACGATCAACAGCGAGG
>JAFMSB010000075.1 GCA_017353815.1 Methylocapsa sp.
CGCAGGGGGCCCGCGCGCGGGTCGGATCTGCGCCATAGCCTGGAAATCACATTCGAGGAAGCCTTTTTCGGCAAAACGGTCGCGATTTCGCTGCCTGCTTCCGTTATCTGCCCGGCTTGCAACGGTTCGGGGGCCAAAGCAGGAGCTAAACCAAGACTGTGTCCGGCATGCGGGGGGCACGGGCGCGTGCGCGCGCAGCAAGGTTTTTTTTCGATCGAACGCACCTGCCCGAATTGCCACGGGGTCGGAGAAATCATCGACGACCCCTGCCAGTCCTGCGGCGGTGCGGGCCGGGTCACGCGCGAACGCAGCCTCACCATCAATGTGCCGCCGGGGGTCGAGGATGGGACCCGGATCCGCTTGGCCGGCGAGGGCGAGGCTGGAGCAAAGGGCGGCCCTTCGGGCGATCTTTACATCTTTGTATCAACGAAACCGCATCCTTTCTTCCGCCGCGACGGCGCCGATCTTTCCTGCCGCATCCCGATTTCCATGGTTCAGGCGGCACTTGGCGCAGAGGTGAGCGTGCGCACCTTCGACAGCGCCGCGGTAAAGGTTAAAATCCCGCCCGGCACGCAGTCCGGCAAGCAGTTCAAGCTAAAAGGCAAAGGCATGCCGGTCCTGCGCTCGCGGGAAAGGGGGGACCTCTATATCGAGGTGACCGTCGAAACTCCCCAAAACCTCACCCGGAGGCAAAAAGAGTTGCTCGCCGAATTCGAACAGCTATCGTCCACGGACACGCACCCGGAATCGGCTGGCTTCTTTGCCCGGATGAAGGACTTTTTCGAGAATTTGAGCGGGCAGTAAGCATTCAAGCTCCGGCGCACTTGCCCCCTTCCCCGATTCGTGTTTTCTGAGCCTTCGCTATGGGCGGCAGGACGCGGGTGAAACGTCCGCCGTAACTCTAGGGAGGAAGTTAACTGTTGCCTAGCCCATCCGCGCGGGCCAGCGCGCGCCGCCCTCGAAAAGCCAATACCCCCATGGAGATCCGGCTCGCCGACGAAGCGCGCTTCTTCATGTCGTGGCTCGACAACCCGGGGCTTGCCGGGGCGGTCTCCCCCTCGGGGCCATTTCTCGCCCGCATGATGGCGCGCTATGTCGATCCAAAAAAGGCGGGACCGGTTGTCGAGCTCGGGCCGGGAACGGGGGCGATCACCGAGGCGCTCTTGGAGCGCGGAATTGCACCAAGGAGGCTCTATCTCATCGAGTTTGACGGCGGGTTTTGCAGCCTGCTCAGGCGGCGGTTTCCGGGCGTGCATGTCATCCGCGGAGATGCCTATCAGCTCACGAAGACAATAGAAGGGCGGCTGCGGCGGGCCCCTGCCGCAGTCGTCTCAAGCCTTCCGCTGCTCCTAAAACCCGAGTCGATTAGGCTCGCGCTGCTTGCCCAGGCAATGGACACCATGGCGGCGGATGGGCGCTTTATCCAGTTCACCTACAGCCCGCTTGCCCCGATCCCGCGCGATAAGGTCAACGAGCTTGATTTCCAGATCGAAGCCTCCTCTCCTGTCTGGCTGAATTTCCCGCCCGCGCGCGTTTGGGTCTACCGGCGCTTCACCCAGGCGGATTTCGGACTGACCCGGAAGCGGCCAAACCCAGCGCAAGAATTTTTCGAGAAAATCAAGCTTGGGACCGAAAAAGTCCATTTTGAGCTGGCGAAGGAATTTTCAGCTGCCAAGGAAAGGCTCATTGCCGGGAATTCTGAACTCTCGCGTAAGAAAGGGGCTCGGGGCGGGCCAGATTTTGGCAGAGCGCGAAAAGCGTCCACGAGCGGCAGAAATTCCCGCTATTTGGGATGAGCTGGACCGCCTCAGGCGTCAGCTGCTAAGTCCTAATGGGCCGCGGGATTACCCACAGTCAAGATTAAGCAGGCCGAGCAATAAGCTTGCTATCGAAATGATGATGTCGCACAAGAGATTCGAATCTCATTTGGCCGTAGACATCTATCTTAGTGCGTTCGTGTCTATAAGTGTGATGCGTGCCCAGTCCTAAGCTAGCATCGGGGGACGGCGATGACCGCACTAGCCGAATTGCGCCGGCCCGAGTCGGATATTATCCAGCAGGCCCGGGAAAAACTGATCGTTGCCCTTGATTTCTCGACCATTAGCGAGGCAGAGCGCATGGTCGAAAGGCTAGGGGACGAGGTAAACTTTTACAAGGTTGGCCTTGGTCTGCAGCTGGCAGGGGGGGACACATTTGCAAAGTCGCTGCTAAAAAAACAAAAACATGTTTTCTTAGACTATAAATATTTTGATATTGAAGAAACAATTCGCAATGCTGTGGCGCGTGCGGCAGAGCTTGGAGTTACTTTCCTCACCGTTCATGGCGCGGGAGGAATCCTGAGTGCCGCGGTTGAAGGGCGGGGAAACTCGCATCTGAAAATCCTTTGCGTTACTGTCCTTACCAGCTTGGACGCAGAAGATATCAAAGAGATGGGATTTGATTGTAATGTCGAAGAGCTCGTAATCCACCGTGCTATTAAGGCGATGAATGCGGGTTGTGACGGTGTTATCGCATCCGCTTTGGAGGCAGCGGAAATCAAAAAGAAAACTGGTAACAAACTCATGATCGTTTCTCCCGGCATCAGGCCAGAGGGAAGCCCGCCCGGCGACCAGAAACGCACGGCTACTCCATGCGAAGCTATTCGAGCAGGCGCCGATTACGTGGTGATAGGCCGCCCTATAACACAGGCGGCTGATCCAAAAGGCAGGGCATCAGAAATTATCAAGGAAATGGCCTCGGCTCTCGCACACATATAATATAACCTGAATATAACTCGCTGGCCGGGATGATCACGCCTAGGGCGGTTGTGGGCGAAGGCGCCATGGTATAAGCGGCGCCGGAGGTTTGGCCAGGATATGGCAATCCTCGGCCTCGCGCCGAAATTAGGATTACTCGATGACGCAAGCGCCAATTGATCTCGAAGCGCTGAAACAAGCGCTCAAAGACGCTTTGAGACCTTACGTGCTGAACGCGAGCTGCTGCGTAAAGTCCGCGCTTTAGGCAAAGCTTGCGGGAAACCGGGAGGCGGCCCGGGAAATCCGCAAGACTTTACCCGGGCCAAGCTTACATCGGCAAAATTTTCCAGCAATGGCAAAGGCCACGGGAAAAGCTTTGGCGCAGGGTTCCAATTGCACAAATTTTTGGCGAGTCGTTACAAGGCGAAGAAGTGATCGCCGTCCTGCCGCTTGTAAGATTTTTTGCCGCGACCGGACCAAATTGTTTCACGTGAAACATTTTTAGAATCATTCTAAGTGTTTCGGGGGAACAATTTGGTATGATTTCGTGCCGAAAACGCGCTCGGGCAGGTAGATTTTTATGAACAGGGTCCTTCGGGCTCCCAGGAGGAGCGCGAAATAGCTTTAAGACAGATTCTTAGCGGTTTCCGGAGTTTTCCGGGCGGCCTGCAAGTATTATAGACAAGGCTTGGGCAACTTTGGGGGCGCCAGCCATGAGCGACATGCGGCTAGCCGTTGCGGGGGCGGCCGGGCGGATGGGCCGCGTCCTCGTCGAGATAATCCGCCACACGCCGGGCGCTCATCTTGCCGCGGCGCTCGAGCAGCCTGGTTCCATCGCCATCGGGCAGGATGCGGGGCTTCTGGCGGGCTGCGGCCAAATGGGAGTGGCCATCAGCGGCGACGCACTTACCGCCATTGCAAATGTGGATGGAATCCTCGATTTCACCTCGCCCCGGTCGACGGTCGACCTCGCCGCGCTCGCCGCCCAGGCGCGCATTGTGCATGTCATTGGCACAACCGGATTGAGCCCCGGCGATCTCGCAAAGGTCGAGGCAGCTGCGCGCCATGCCGTCATTGTCCGCTCGGGAAATATGAGCCTTGGGATCAATCTCATTGCCGCGCTCATCGAGCGGGCCGCGCAGACGCTCGGCCCGGAGTATGATATCGAGATTGTCGAGATGCATCATCGCATGAAGGCGGATGCGCCGTCCGGCACTGCATTTCTCTTAGGCGAGGCAGCGGCCAAGGGCCGCGGGATCGAGCTCGAGGGCCATTCGGTCCGCTCGCGCGACGGCCACACGGGCTTGCGCCGCGCGGGCGACATCGGTTTTGCGGCGCTGCGCGGCGGGACCGTGGTCGGGGAGCACAAAGCGATTTTCGCAGGCCCGAGCGAGCGAATCGAATTCGTCCATGTCGCGGAAGACCGCAGCATTTTCGCGCGCGGCGCCGTGCAGGCCGCAATCTGGGGACGAAATCAAAAGCCGGGCCTTTATTCGATGGCCAATGTGCTCGGGCTTGCCAGCTGATGTAGCAGGTTGTGGCGCTTGGTACCGGCTGGCCGTGCATGCGCGGCATGGCCGCACCATATTTAGGGCAGTTACTGCGCCCGAAGCTAACCCGCCAAGCTATGCGCCAAGGGATGCCCCAGCAGCCTTTCTCTGCACCTTACGCCCCGGACGACGAAATTCTGGCGGGCGCGCTTTTCGCCGAGGCTGCGCTCGCGAAAGAATCCGAGGCGAGGATCGATAAGCGCGCCCTGCGGCTCATCGATTGGGTAAGGAGCAAGCCCAGCCGCATCGGCGGCGTCGAGGATCTGCTGCGCGAATATTCCCTGTCGTCGGAAGAAGGCATCGCTTTGATGGTCCTCGCCGAATCCCTTCTGCGTGTGCCCGACGATGCCACCGCCGACGAGCTCATAAAAGATAAACTCGCCTCTTCCGGCTGGGACCGTCCGGCCTCGGATTCGGATACGCTTGTCGTCACTGCCGCGGCTTGGGCGCTCGGGTTCGGCGCGCGCGTCATTGGCACGGGCACCACGCCGGAAGGTGTGGTGTCGGCGCTCGCCCGCAGGATTGGCATTGGTGCGGTGCGTGCCGCAGCCCGCCAGGCAATGCAGCTCATGGGCTCGCAATTCATTTTTGGCGAGACCATCGAACAAGCCCTTTGGCGGGCGCGCTCCCGAGAGGGACGGCATTACCGCTATTCCTTCGATATGCTGGGCGAGGGCGCGCGGACCGAAGAGGACGCCAAGCGCTATTTCGATTCTTATGCGCATGCCATCGAAGCAATCGGCGATTCAGCCGGCTCAAGCCCTCTGCCGGAACGGCCCGGTATCTCGGTCAAGCTATCGGCACTGCATCCGCGCTACGAACCGCTCTCGCGCCCGCGCGTGCTCACGGAATTGGTGCCGAGAGTTGCGCGTCTCGCGCGCATGGCCAAACGGTATGATTTGAATTTTACTGTCGATGCCGAGGAAGCCGAGCGGCTGGAGCTGTCGCTCGACATTATCGACCGGCTGCTTGCCGATCCCGGGCTCGATGACTGGGACGGTTTCGGTCTTGCGGTGCAAGCCTATCAAAAGCGCGCCGGGGCGGTGATCGATTACGTGGCGCAGCAGGCCCGCCATTACGGACGCCGGTTGATGGTCCGCCTTGTAAAAGGCGCTTACTGGGACAGCGAGATCAAACGCGCGCAGGAGCGCGGCCTTGCCGACTATCCCGTGTTTACGCGGAAGGCAATGACGGACCTTAATTATCTCGCCTGTGCCAAAAGGCTGCTCGGCATGGGCGATATCATCTATCCGCAATTTGCCACCCATAATGTGTTGACGATTGCGACCGTGATCGAAGCCGCAGGGGGAAGCGGCCGCTTCGAGTTCCAGCGTCTCCATGGCATGGGCGAGGATATTTATGCCGCCATCCGGGCCGTGGCCGATCCTGCGCCGCCGTGCCGGACCTATGCCCCTGTCGGCAGTCATGAAAATCTCCTCGCCTATCTCGTGCGGCGGCTCATTGAAAATGGTGCCAATTCGTCGTTTATCGGCCGCCTGAGCGATCCGCATGTTTCCCGCTCCGAGTTGCTCAAGCGGCCGCAAGCGATTATAGGCGACGTAAGCCATGCGCGCGCCGAGGGACTGCCCGTGCCTGCGGACATTCATATGCCGGCGCGAAAAATGGCGGCCACAATAGCATTTGGAGAGCGCAAGGCGGTTGCCGCGCTCGTGAACGCGATTGCAATTGCCCCGCGCCTTTGCGAGGCCGCGCCCATCATCTCTGGGTTAAGCCGAGGCGGGGTGGAGCGCGACGTCCGCTCGCCAATCGATGGCTCAAAAATCGGCGTTGTCCGCGAGGCATTGCCCGCGGTTTTGAGCGAAGCCTTGGAAAGCGCCCGGGCAGGTTATGCACACTGGTCGCGCGCGCCTGCGGGCGTGCGCGCAGCGTGCCTCAATCGTGCCGCGAGCCTTCTTGAAACCGAAGCGCCCGCTTTTCTCGCCCTGCTGCAGCTCGAGGCGGGCAAGACCCTCGAGGATGCGATTGGCGAATGGCGAGAGGCAATCGACTTCTTCCGCTATTATGGGCAGGAGTCACGGCGGCTCTTTTCGAGCCCTGCCCACATGCCCGGCCCAGCAGGGGAGGACAACCGGCTATTTTGCCATGGGCGCGGCGTGTTTGTCTGCATCAGCCCGTGGAATTTTCCGCTCTCCATATTTGCTGGCCAGATTGCTGCCGCGCTTGCCGCCGGAAACAGCGTTCTTGCCAAACCTGCCCCCCAGACGCCTTTAATCGCTGCCGCGGCGGCTGGATTGCTTCACCGCTCTGGCGTGCCAGACCAAGTATTGCAATTTCTGCCCGGCGGAAGCGACCTTGGCGAAAAACTCGTATCCTTGCCCTCGATTGACGGTGTTGCCTTCACCGGGTCGACAGCAACCGCATGGAAGATCAACCGCGCTCTCGCGGCGAAGGATGGCCCCATTCCCGTGCTGGTCGCAGAAACCGGAGGAATCAATGCCTTAATCGCCGATGCGACAGCCTTGCCGGAGCAAGTTAGCGATGATGTTCTTTCCTCCGCGTTCCACTCGGCGGGGCAGCGTTGTTCCGCGCTGCGGCTCCTTTGCCTCCAAGAGGATGTCGCCTCGAAATTAATCGGGATGATATGCGGGGCGGCACGGGAGCTGCGGATTGGCGACCCGCGTGAGCTCGAGACCCAAATTGGGCCCGTGATCGATGGCGCTGCCGCAGCGGCCTTAAACGCGCATATTGCCGCCATGCGCGGCAAGGCAATCCTGCATTTTGGCGGCAGCCTGCCTTCAGGCGCTCCAAAGAGCGGGTTTTACGTTGCACCGCATATTTTTGAGCTGGCCCGCCCCGAGGAGCTCAAGCGAGAGGTCTTTGGGCCCATTCTTCATATCGTGCGTTACGAGGCGGCCAAATTGGATGACTTGCTCGATGCAATCGAATCAACGGGCTTTGGGCTGACTTTGGGGATCCATTCACGCATCGGCTCCACAATCGAACGCATATTGAGCCGCCGCCTCGCCGGGAACTGCTATGTCAACCGCAATATGATTGGCGCCATCGTCGGCACCCAGCCCTTCGGCGGATTCAATCTCTCGGGCACGGGTCCCAAAGCTGGCGGGCCGCACTATCTTGGCCGCTTTTGTGCAGAGCAAACAATCTCGATCAATACGGCTGCGGCGGGCGGGGACGCACCCCTCATCAACAG
>JAFMSB010000389.1 GCA_017353815.1 Methylocapsa sp.
ACGTATTTGCGATAAGGTAGCACATTCGTACCGCTGGGTCATCGCCGGAGACTCGCTGCCGTGCGATGAAGGGCAGAATCAGGCGGTGGGGGCGCAAGCGACAAGTTCAAGAGCCCGCGCCTTCGCTCAATCACGATCGGACAAAACATCGCGCGGGCTTGAATCATTCTAAATTCAAAGCGGGCACAACCGCGCGCCTAAACCACAACGAGATCGGCCGCCGCCGCAAAGGCCGCGCGCTCTTGGATAAAGGCAAAGCGCGCCTCGGGCTTATTCCCCATCAAACGCTCGACTGAATCCGATGTCGCCTCTGCCTCTTGGGGAAGCAGGACCACGCGAAGCAGGGTGCGCGTCTTCGGGTCCATCGTCGTCTCTTTGAGCTGCGCGGGCAGCATCTCGCCGAGCCCCTTGAAACGGCTGACCTCGATCTTGCCTTTGGTCGCCGCCGCCCGCATCAGCTGATCCTTATGCGTGTCATCGCGGGCATAATAATGTGCCGCGCCCTGCGTGAGCCTGTAGAGCGGCGGCACGGCAAGATAAAGATGCCCATCCTCGATAAGTTTCGGCATCTGGCGGTAGAAAAATGTGATGAGCAGCGAGGCGATATGCGCGCCATCGACATCGGCATCGGTCATGATGATGATCTTGTCGTAGCGCAGATCCTGTTCCTCGTAATGCGCGCCCGTGCCGCAGCCGAGCGCCTGCGCGAGATCCGCGAGTTGCTGATTGGCCGAGAGTTTATCTTTTGCCGCGCTGGCGGCATTGAGGATTTTTCCGCGCAGCGGCAGCACCGCCTGGCTCGCCCTGTCGCGCGCCTGCTTGGCGGAGCCTCCTGCCGAATCGCCCTCGACGATAAAAATCTCGGAGCCCTGGGCGGCGCTATTTGCGCAATCGGCAAGCTTTCCGGGTAGCCTCAGCTTTCGCCCAGCCGATTTGCGGGCGATGTCTTTTTCGGCGCGCCGGCGCAGCCGCTCCTCGGCGCGCTCGACTGCAAAATCGAGCAATCTGGCGGCATGGGAAGGAAATTCCGCAAGCCAATGGTCGAAGGCGTCGCGCATGCCGCCTTCGACGATCTTTGCCGCTCCGCTTGAAAGGAGCCGGGTTTTGTTTTGCCCTTGAAATTCCGGCTCGCGTAAGAAAACCGAGATGAAGGCGGCGCAGCCCGCCATGATATCATCGCCCGTCACTTGCGCAGCGCGCTTTGCTTGGCCGGTCCGCTCCGCGTGATCTCTTAGGCCGCGCTGAAGTGCCGCGCGGAGGCCAGCCTCATGGGTGCCGCCATCGGGCGTCGGAATCGTGTTGCAATAAGAATGAATGATGCCATCGTCGAAAGAAAGCCATGCCAAGGCCCATTCGAGCGAACCATGGCCGCCTTCTCTTTCGATCTTTCCCGCAAAAATTTGATCGGTAACAAGCTCCTTGCCCGCAATGTCCTGCAGGAGGCAATCCTTAAGGCCGCCGGGGAACCGGAACACCGCCTCGGCCGGAATAGCTGAATCAGGCTCGATCCACTCCGGGGCACAATGCCAGCGGATCTCAACCCCGCCGAAGAGGTAGGCCTTCGCTTTTGCCATTTTGACTAGGCGCGCGGGCTTAAAATGCGCGCCTTTGCCAAAAATTTTTTCGTCGGGCATGAAGCGCACCAAAGTGCCCCGGCGATTGTGCACCTTTCCGAGCCTTTCAAGGCCGGATTGGGGGTGGCCGCGCGCAAAAATTTGCCGGTAAAGAAGCTGGCCGCGCGCCACTTCGATCTCGAGCCGCGCGGAAAGAGCATTGACGACCGAGACGCCGACACCGTGCAGTCCGCCCGAAGTGCGATACGTGCGGGCATCGAATTTCCCGCCCGCATGCAGCATGGTCATAATCACTTCAAGCGCCGATTTCTTGGGGAATTTGGGATGCGGATCAACCGGTATGCCGCGGCCGTTGTCGGCAACGCAGAGAAAGCCCGATGGCTCCAGGCGAATGTCGATAATGTTCGCATGGCCCGCGACCGCCTCATCCATGGCATTGTCCAAGACCTCGGCGAAAAGGTGATGAAGCGCCGCCTCATCCGTGCCGCCGATATACATTCCGGGCCGGCGCCGGACCGGCTCGAGACCCTCGAGCACCTCAATCGAGGCCGCCGTATAGCCCTGCTCTCCTGGCGAGAGCAGATTTCGCGCTGCGCTCTGCTTATCTTGCCCCGCGGCTTTGTCGCGCACACTTCTGCGGGCAGGTTTTTCCTTATGCACGATATTACCAAAAAGATCGCCGCTTCTTGTCATTCGTCAGCCCGCGCGAATCACTCTCATCTTGCCTTCTTCTGCGCCTATCTTTTTCGTAGCCCGGATGGAACGCAAGCAGCAATCTTTGGAGTCAACTTGTTCCTGCTGGGGCAACACTGCAAGCACCGCCGCCCCCAAATGCGGCCTCATGGGCGCAACTCCTTG
>JAFMSB010000390.1 GCA_017353815.1 Methylocapsa sp.
GTTATAGATGCGCAAAATCGCATTTGTGTAGGCGAGGAGATCGCTCTTTGGCAGAAAGTCGCGGATTTTGTGGCCGATGAGCGGGGTGCGTCCCAAGCCGCCGCCGACATAGACCGCAAAGCCGGTCTCGCCTTCTTTGTTTCTTACAATCTGATAGCCGATGTCATGCACGCGGATGGCGGCACGGTCGGCGGCCGCGCCGTTCACGGCGATTTTGAACTTGCGCGGCAGGTAGGAATATTCGGGATGGAGCGAGGACCACTGCCGCAAAATCTCCGCATAGGGACGGGGATCCTCGATTTCGTCGGCAGCAGCGCCCGCGAAATGATCGGCAGTTACATTGCGGATGCAATTGCCGGACGTTTGGATGGCGTGCATTTCGGCCTTGGCGAGCTCATCCAAAATATCCGGGCAATCGGAAAGTGCTGGCCAGTTGAACTGAATGTTTTGCCGCGTCGTGAAATGGCCATAGCCTTTGTCAAAGCGCCGGGCGATAAAGGCGAGCTTGCGCAATTGCCGGGACGAGAGCGTGCCATAGGGGATGGCGATGCGAAGCATATAAGAATGCAGCTGGAGATAGATTCCGTTCATCAAGCGAAGCGGCCGGAACTGCTCCTCGTCGAGCTCGCCAGACAGTCTGCGTGCCACCTGATCGCGAAATTGCGCCGCGCGGGCGGCAACAAAGCTCTTGTCGAATTCGTCGTAGCGGTACATAAGCCTGCTCCTTTGCGCGGGCCGTCCCTTAAATCGTCACGCCGCTTTATTGCGCGATCTCGCCGGCATAAGCGGCGGGCGCCAAGCCACGCTCTTGCGGCGCAAATTCTTTCGGGGGCGCATAGGCCGCACGCGGCGCATCCCTCGATGCGGGCTTGCCGAAGTTCTCCCGCGCCCCATCCGCGCGAGAAGGCTTTACGCTGCTGCGCGGCAAATAATCGATTGTCGGCCCCCGCGCCCGGATCGATTCGCGCAGCGTCAGCGGGCGCAGAACGCTTGCTTCCTCCGCCACATCGACCAAGCACGGATCGACGATGAGATTACGCCTAGCATCCTCCATGGCGGCTTCGAGCGCTGCTTCTGCTTCACCATCGATCGCGAGGATGCGCGCGTCCTCGAGCCGCTCGAACCATACCCCTCCGGGACCAGAATAGACCACGGCTCCATCGGCGAGACGATTTGCGGAGACGACTTTGAGCATTGGGCACCAATTCCCACGATATAGAGCCCTATAGCAGATTTAACAGAACACGTCGAGAAAATTGATGGTACTACAGACGCAATATGTGTAAACCATTTAGAACTGTGGCGACTTTGCCACATATGTGGTTAATTTGCGGCAGAGGATAACTGCGCCGCCCCAATTATGGTAAACAATAACTGCGGCGGGCATGGCGACGCGACCGCGATTTGAATGCCCAAATATTTTTGCTGTCCCGCCGCACCTCATTTCATCTTATTGGCCGGGCCTGCGGTTCATTGTCTTTGCCGGCCACAGCGACGAAATTTGTGGCCATGAAGGCTGGACGCGGCTAAAAGGGGCGCGGCACTGGGCTTATTGCCAAGCTCGCAGCCCAAATCCCTGAGCATCTAAAGAAGAATTCAATGCAATCGGTGCTGATCGTCATCCATCTCATGATCGTGGTTGTGCTGGTTGCGGTCGTCCTCCTGCAGCGCTCCGAAGGCGGGGTGCTAGGCGTCGGCAGCACGAGCGGCTTTCTGACCGGGAGGAGCCAGGCAAACGCTTTGACGCGGGCGACGGCTATCCTGGCGGCCTTGTTTTTCATAACCAGCCTCGCCTTGACTTTTCTTGCCCGGATCGGCCAGGGGCCGGAGATCACGTTCCAGAGCGTTACCCCGGTTGAGCCGAAAAAGACCGGAGCGGCGAAAGAGGGAGGCGGCAAGGCGAGCCTGCTCGATCAGTTGAGGCAGATGGAGGATCAATCGTCGCGGCCGCCCGGGCTTCCTCCGGGCGTGAATATTCCGGGGCAGCCCGCCCCGCCCCAAGGGCAAAGCGTGCTGGAAACCAGGCCGGCCGGCCAGGAAGGGCTGAATTTGCCGGCACAAAAAAGCCCGCCCAACCCGCTCACCACGCTCGCGCCGGGCCTTTCCGGTCCTGCGGCTCTTCCCGAACCTGCGCCTGAGCCGAAGCCCTTGCCATTCAAGCCGCAGACGCGAGGATCCGCGCCGCCGTGGGAGAAATAGCGGTCTTCGTTTGTGTGCATAATGGGATTGAGCGAATAATCCGCCTCCCCAAGCGGCCGGAAAGAGAGTAAACGCCAAGGCCCATGGCGCGGTATATCTTTATCACCGGCGGCGTGGTGTCATCGCTTGGCAAGGGACTCGCCGCGGCCGCGCTTGGCGCGCTGCTTCAGGCGCGCGGCTATAACGTCCGGATGCGCAAACTCGACCCCTATCTCAACGTCGACC